>CAZEKK010000092.1:0-9390 GCA_964512905.1 uncultured Solirubrobacteraceae bacterium | reverse complement strand
GTCCACAGGCCGCGCATCCGCGCGAGGTTGTACTCGAGCTGGGCCAGCTCGACCTGCAGCTTGCCTTCGGCGGAGTGGGCGTGCCCGGCGAAGATGTCGAGGATCACCGCCGTGCGGTCGATCACCGGCACGCCGAGCGCCGCCTCGAGGTTGCGCTCCTGCCGCGGGCTCAGCTCGTCGTCGCAGGCCACGACGTTGGCGTCCCAGGCCGCGATCTGCGCCTTGAGCTCGTCGAGCTTGCCGGCGCCGACGTAGGTGTTCGGGTGCGGGAGGTCGCGCCGCTGCACCACCGTGCCGACCGTCGCCACGCCCGCCGTGCGCAAGAGCTCCTCGAGCTCGTCGAGGTGCCCGCCGTCCGGCCCGACCGCGACGGCGAGGGCCCGCTGGCGCGCGCGGCCCGGCTTGCGCTCGGCCCCCCGATGCGAGGGCGCAGCGCGTCCGTTGCGTCGTCGTTCCATCGTCCGAGTGTAGATGCCCCTCCCGCGCGCCCCCCGCGGACCGGGTCGGCGCGGGGTCAGCCGGCCAGCGCGTGCAGCCGCTGCACGGCCTCGAGCAGGCGCGCATCGGGTGTCGTCAGCGAGATGCGGAAGAAGCCCTCGCCGTTGGGACCGTAGGCTCCGCCGGGAGACACCACGACGCCCGCCTCGTCGAGCAGGTACTCGCAGAAGGCCGCCGAGCTGTCGAAGCCCGGGGGGACGGGCGCCCAGATGTAGATCGTCGCCTTGGGCGGATCGACGTGGACGCCGCCGGCGCGCAGGGCCTCGCAGACGGCGTCGCGGCGGCGCTGGTAGAGCTCGGTCATCGAGGCGATCTCGGCGTCCCCGTCGGGCGAGAGCGCCGCCACGCCGGCCAGCTGGACGGCGTCGAAATTGCCGGAGTCGATGTTGGACTTCAGGCGCCAGTAGTGCTCGATGACCTCGGCGTTGCCGGCGATGGCCGCGCAGCGCCAGCCGGTCATGTTGTAGCCCTTGGAGAGCGAGAAGACCTCGACGCCGACCTCCTTGGCGCCGGGCGTGGCCAGGAACGACGGAGCCCGGTAGCCGTCGTAGCCGATCTCGCTGTAGGCGTTGTCGTGGACGACGAGCACGTCGTGCTCGCGGGCGAACGCGACCGCCTCGGCGAAGAGGCCGTCGGGCACCACGGCGCCCGTCGGGTTGTTCGGGTAGTTGAGGTACATCAGCTTCGCGCGGGCGGCGACGTCCGCCGGAATCGCCCCGAGGTCGGGGGCGAAGCCGCGCTCGGGCACCAGGGGCATCAGGTGCGAGTCCGCGCCGACGAGCGCCGGGCCGCCGGTGTAGACGGGGTAGCCGGGGTCCGAGGCCAGCGCCAGGTCGCCGGGGTCCAGGAAGGCGAGGTTCAGGTTGAAGATGCACTCCTTCGCGCCGATCGCGGCCATGATCTCGGTCTTCGGGTCGAGGTCGACCTCGAAGCGCCGCTCGTAGAAGTCGCTGACCGCCGCGAGGAACTCCGGCCGCCCGCGGTTGCTCGGGTACTGGTGCGTGCCCGGATCCGCGACGGCCTCCTGCATCGCCTCGACGATCAGGGCCGGCGTCGGGCGGTCGGGGTCGCCGATCCCGAGGCTGATGACGTCCACGCCCTCGGCCTGCTTGGCGGCGATCTTGCGGGACAGCTCGGCGAACAGGTACGGCGGGATCGTGTCCAGGCGCCTACTGGGTTGCATGGATCTCCTCGAGGAAGTCGTCGGCCAGCACGCCCGCGAAGACGGGCACCGCCCAGCCGGTCAGGTTGACGTGCAGATCCTCCCCTACCTCGGCCTCGAGGTCGCCGCCGTCGAGGCGGACCGTCACCGGGCTGTCGCCGCCGCGCAGCACGTAGGCGACCGCGGCGCCGGTGGCGCCGGTGCCGGAGGACATGGTCTCCCCCACCCCGCGCTCGAAGATGCGCGCACGGATCACGCCCGGCGCGACCTCGGCGAACCAGGAGACGTTCGTGCGGTTCGGGAAGAGCGCTGCGGCCTCGATGGCCGGGCCGATCGCAGGCAGGTCGAGGCCGTCGACCTCCGCCGCGCTCGACGCGGCGATCGCACACTGCGGGTTGCCGATCGAGACGTGCTGGAAGCGCCAGGAGCGCCCGGCGGATTCGACGACGCCGGTGCCGTCCGACGGCCCGCCGGGGTAGTCCGGCGAGGCGACGCGGGCCCGGCCCATGTCCACGGTGCAGGTCGACGGCCCGGTGATCGTGGGCCGGATCTCGCCGGCGAGCGTCGAGATCGAGAACCGGTCGCGGTCGGTCCAGCCGCGCCGGCGCAGATAGAGGATCGCCTCCCGTGCGCCGTTGCCCGACAGCTCCGCTTCGGAGCCGTCGGGGTTGAAGATCCGCAGGTCGGCCACGAATCCCTCCTGTGCCGGCGGAGCGAGCACGAGGATGCCGTCGCTGCCGACGCCGGTGTGCGGGGCGCAGATCGCACGGATGCGCACGGGCGTCAGGTCGAACGGGAGGTCGGCGGCCTCGACGACGATGTAGTCGTTGCCGAGCGCCTGCCATTTCTCGAACCTCATGGAATCACCGTGGGCGGGTGCCGCGGGGGTCCGCGGCGGCCGGCGGCGCAGTCTACGACCGCGCCGTCCGGCTCGCGATCAGGCCGGCGATCTCGCGCGCAGCATCCCGCGGGTCCCTCGCCGTCATGTCGACGATCTCGGCGCCGGGCAGCTTGCGCATCCACGTGAGCTGCCGCTTCGCCAGCACCCGGCTCGCGCGCTTCATCCCGTCGACGTCGCCCGCGAGCAGCTCGGCAAAGCCGACGGCCTTGCGGGCGGTCGGAGACGCGCCGGCGGCATGCGCCGCGCGCACCTCGTCGAGCGCCCCTGCCGCCAGCATCGCGTCCACGCGGGCCTCGATCGCCGCGTAGAGGTCGGTGCGGTCCATGACGAGGGCGACGAGCACGGTCGGGTGGCGGGTCCGGCTCGTCCACAGCGCCGAGGGCCCGCTGGGCGGCTCGAGGGCGCCGGCGTCGAGGAGTTCGAGCGCCCGGATGATCCGGTGTCGGTCGTTGCGATCGATCCGCGCCGCCGCCCACGGTGCCTGCTCGGACAAGTGGGCGTGAAGCGCCGGCGCGCCGCGGCGTGCGACCTCCGCCTCCCAGCGCTCCCGCGCCCCCGGGGGCGGCGGGGGTCGCAGGTCGAGGTCGGCGAGCGCGGCTCGGAGATAGAGCCCCGACCCGCCGACGACGAGCGGGCGCCGTCCTGCGGCGACGAGGCCGTCGATCTCGGCATGGGCCAGCGCGGCGTGCTCGGCGACGCTGAACGTGGCGTCGACCGGCACGAAGGAGAGCAGCCGGTGCTCCAGCCGGCTCCGCTGCGCAGCGTCGGCGGCCCCCGTGAGGATCTCGAGGCCCCGGTAGACCTGCAGGGCGTCGGCCGAGACCGCCACGGGGCTTTCGCCGCGCGCACGCAGGCGCTCGGCAAGGGCGATCGCCACCGCGGTCTTGCCGGCCCCGGTGGGTCCGAAGATCGCCACCACGGGCAGCGCGGGCGAGGGCTCCACGGGCGAGGTGTCGACGTCGGGCGGCAGCATGGCACGGAGTATCGTCACCCCCCGTGACCGTCCGCATCGGCACCGGCCTCTCGAGGAGCCCCGATCCCCGTGTGGGGGCCATCGAGGCGGCGACCGCTGCCCGCGACGGACTCGACGGAGCCCGCGCCGCGGTTGCGGTCGTCTTCGCCTCGGGCAGCCACCTCGGCGACCCGTCGGCGACGCTCGAGGGCGTCCACGAGGCGCTGCTCCCCGGCTGGCTGATCGGCTGCGGTGCTGGCGGCGTGATCGGCGCCGGCACCGAGGTCGAGGACGGCACCGCCGTGGCGGTGTGGGCCGGCGCCTTCGGCGGCGAGGTCGAGGCCTTCCACGCCGGCGCCGCCGAGCTTGCCGATGCAGTCGAGATCGCCGGCATGCCGGATCTCTCGGGCGCGAGCGCCACCGTGCTCCTGGCCGATCCCTACTCGTTCCCGACCGACCAGCTGCTGCGCGGCCTCGGTCGCAACGCGCCGGGCGTCCCGGTGCTCGGCGGCGTGTCGAGCGCCCGCACGCTCGACGGCGACGCCGCGCTCTTCTGCGGTGAGGCGGTCCACGGCGACGGCGCCGTGGGCCTGCGCCTCGCCGGCGTCGAGGTCGTCCCGTGCGTCTCGCAGGGCGCGGCGCCGGTCGGCCCCGAGATGACGATCACCGCGGCGGACGGCCACGTGATCCACGAACTCGCCGGCACGCCCGCCCTGACGAAGCTGCGCGAGGTCATGGCCGACCTCGGCCCCGCCGAGCGGCAGATGACCGCAAGCGGCCTGCTCATGGGCGTTGCGCTCGCCGGCGGCAGCCCCGACTACGGCCACGGGGACTTCCTCGTGCGGGCGCTGCTCGGCGCCGACCCCGACAGCAAGGCCGTGTCCGTGGGCGCGCAGGTCCACACCGGCCAGGTCGTGCGTCTGCACGCCCGCGATGCCGAATCGGCCGCCCGCGACCTCGACGAGGCCCTCGCCTTGCGGCGGACAGCACTCGGCGGGGCGCCCGCCGCCGGGTCGCTCGTGTTCAGCTGCAACGGCCGCGGCACGGCGATGTTCGGCGAGCCCGGCCACGACGTCACCTCGGTCGAGCGCGGCCTGGGCGGCGCGCCGACCGCCGGGTTCTTCGCCGCCGGGGAGATCGGGCCGGTCGGCGGCGAGAACTTCCTGCACGGCTTCACGGCGACCCTGGCAATCTTCCCGGCGTGAACCTGGCCGGCCGCACCGTCCTGATCACCGGCGCGACCGGCGGCATCGGCGCTGCCCTCGTCCGCGCGGCCGCCGCGCGCGGCGCCAGCGTGGTGCTGACCGGCCGCCAGGCCGACGTCCTGTCCGACCTGGCCGCACAGGTCGGCGGGAGGACGATCGTCTCGGATCTCGCCGAGCCCGGGGCCGCGGCGGCGCTGGCGCAGGAGGCCGGGCCGGTCGACGTGCTCGTCGCGAACGCCGCGCTGCCGGCCTCGGGCGCCGTTCTGGAGTTCGCGCCCGAGGAGATCGACCGCGCGCTGAGGGTCAACCTCGCCGCGCCGATCCACCTCGCCCGGGCGCTCGCGCCCCGCATGGTGGACCGCCGCGCCGGCCACCTCGTCTTCATCTCCTCGCTGTCCGGCAAGGCGGCCACGCCGGGGAGCGCCATCTACTCGGCCACCAAGTTCGGCCTGCGCGGCTTCGCCGCCGGGCTGCGTCAGGACCTCCGCGGGACCGGCGTCGGCGTGTCCGTCGTCTTCCCCGGATTCGTGAGCGACGCCGGGATGTTCCACGACAGCGGCGTGAAGCTGCCGAGCACCGTGCGCACGGTCACGCCCCAGGAAGTGGCCGAGGCGACGTTCCGCGCCGTCGAGCGCGACGCCGGCGAGGTCGACGTCGCGCCGCTCGCCCTGCGGCTGGGCGCTGCGTTCAGCGGGCTCTTCCCCGAGACGGCCGCCAAGCTCGGGCGCCGGATGGGGTCCGGCGTCATCGCCGAGCGGCTCAGCACGAGCGACGCGCACCGCGCCAAGCGCTGACCGGGCAGGCCTGCCCGCGCAGGCGGCGCTTCGCCGCTCGCGCACCGCCCCGTGCGCCCGCCCGCGCTACCGGCCCGCCGACCCGGTCGCTGGCGCCGACCCGGCGGCCTCGTCGTCGCCGTCGGGGCCCGGACCGCCGTCCCGGCCTTCCTCGGCCAGGGACGTGATCACGGCGAGGATCTCGTCGGCGAGTGCGGCGCCGGAGGCGGCAGCCGCGGGGGTCGCGAGGATCCGCATGACCACCTCGTCGCCGACGTACTCCTCGAGGATGATGTCCGGCGGCCGG
Organism: uncultured Solirubrobacteraceae bacterium; assembly: GCA_964512905.1. Classification (GTDB taxonomy): domain Bacteria; phylum Actinomycetota; class Thermoleophilia; order Solirubrobacterales; family Solirubrobacteraceae; genus CANJIV01. Next base: position 3,592 of record CAZEKK010000092.1, on the reverse strand, counting down.
CGGGTCGGCACCGTCACCGCCTCCTGGAGGCGCGCCTGCACGTCGCCGGGCCGGGTGGAGGCCGGCAGCCGGGCCCGGAGGTCGACGGCCTCGGGCTCGCGGATCGGCTTGACGGCAACCTGCAGGACCACGCTGTTGGCGATCATGATGCGGTCGTCGCCGTCGGCGATCGTCGTGTAGAGCAGCCCGAGCGAACTGACGACGCCCTCGATGACGCCGGCGAGCGGGCCGCCCTGGAGGCGCACGCGGTCGCCGACCCGGAACGGCCGGGCGCTGAGCAGGACGGTGCCGGCGAACACGTTCCCGAGCGTCTGCTGCGCGGCCAGGCCGACGATCACCGCGCTGAACGACGCTCCGATGACCAGCGTGCGGGGGTCGACCCCCGCGATGCGCAGCGCCACCAGGGCGACCACGCCGATCGTCACGAGGCGGATCAGGAAGCCGACCGTTCCGGCGGTTCCGGGATCCATCCGCCGGAAGAGCACGGGCCCGACGGCGCGGCCCATGTCGCGCGCGAACATCCACCCGAGCAGCAGCAGGACGACAGCGGTGACGATGCTCGGCGCGGTATCGACGCCGAAGAGGCGCTCCCGGTAGCCATAGAGGACGAGGACGCCGGCGATCGCCGGCGTCAGGAGGAACAGGCGCCGCCGCGCCCGCCGGACCCGCCGCGAGGAGATCTGGCTCTCGAGCCCCGCCTCCTCCCAGGCGTGGCTGCGGGTCTCGAACATCTGGCTGATGGACGGCGGCTTGCGCTTCTCGAGCATGTCACCCAAGGCTACGCCGCCGCGCCGGCGAGGGTGCGCGCGGCCCCGCGGCGCCGCGCGCGCCCCGGATCAGCCCGCCAGCGAGGCGACGAGCGACTGCGTGCCGGCGAGCGTCTGGCTCGTGGCTCCGGCGATCTCCACCGCGACGATCTCGCCCGGCGCCGCGACGCCATCGAAGTTGACGACCTTGTTGTGGGTCGTGCGGCCGCGCAGGCGGGCTGGATCGTGGCGCGATGGGCCCTCGACCAGGACGTCGAGCGTCCGGCCGACGAAGCGCTGGGCGCGCTCTGCCGCCCGGGCCTGCACGAGCGGGACGAGGCGCTCCATGCGGGCCACCTTGACGCCGTGGGGCACCTGACCCGGGAGGCCGGCGGCCTCGGTGCCCCGCCGCGGGGAGTAGATGAACGTGAAGGCGCCGTCGTACCCGACGGCGTCGACGACGGCAAGCGTCTGCGCGAAGTCCGCCTCGGTTTCGCCAGGAAAGCCCACGATGATGTCCGTCGTCACGGCGACGTCGGGCACGTGCTCGCGGATCAGCGCGACCCGGTCGAGGTAGCGCTCGCGCGAGTAGGTCCGGCGCATCGCCTTGAGGATGCGGGTGGATCCGGCCTGGAGCGGCAGGTGGATGTGCTCGCACAGCGCGCCGAGTTCGGCGTGGGCGCGCACGACGTCCTCGCGGATGTCCTTCGGATGCGGGCTGGTGTAGCGGATGCGGTCCACGCCGGGCACCGCGTCGATGCGGGTCAGGAGATCGGCGAAGGTCACCCGCGGCCGCAGGTCGCGCCCGTAGGCGTTGACGTTCTGGCCCAGCAGGGTGATCTCGCGCACCCCGTCGGCGGCCAGGCGATGCGCCTCGGCGACGAGTTCGTCGGCGGGCCGGCTCGCCTCGCGACCGCGGGTCTGCGGGACGATGCAGTACGAGCAGGCGCAGTTGCAGCCGACGCTGATCTGCAGCCAGCCCTGGTACGGCCGCGCCCGGCGCTCAGGCAGGCGTCCGGCGAACTCCTCGAACTCGAAGTACCCCTGCGCGCTCAGCGAGTCCGAGGTCAGAAACTCGGCGAGCTTGTGGACCTGCCCGGGGCCGAAGGCGACGTCGACGAACGGGAACTGCCGGAAGACCTCGTCCTTGACCGACTGCGCCCAGCAGCCCCCGACGCCGATGAGCGTCCCAGGGCGCCGCGCCTTGACGGCCGCCGCCTGACGCAGGTGGGCGACGAAGCGGTCGTCGGCCTTCTCGCGAATCGAGCACGTGTTGAAGAGGACGAGGTCCGCATCCTGCTGCGCGTCGGTCCGCTCGTAGCCCAGCGCGGCGAGCATGCCCGCGATGCGCTCGGAGTCGTGCTCGTTCATCTGGCAGCCGAAGGTGGTGAGGTGGTAGGCCGGCATCGCGGCCCGCAGGGTAGCGCGGGCGGCGCGCCCCGGCCGCGGCCTGTGGCACCATCGCCCGATGAGGCGCTGCCTGCTCGCTGCCGCCGCCGCGGCGGCCTGTCTGCCCGCCGCACCGGCGACGGCGTACACGTTCGTCTCCCCGCGGGCGCCGCGCTGGGAGAAGCCCGTCGTCTCCTACGCGGTCAGCGGCCTGCCGGTCGGCGCGGTGGAGCGCGGCGCGCGGGCATGGAACCGCCTGGGCCTGCGGGTGCGCCTCGTGCGCACGACGCGCACCGCCTCCGCCGATCTCCGGGTCAGCGGCCGCAGCGGACCCTGCACCGGCGCCGTGGGCGTCACGAACGTCGGCGAGGTGAGCTTCAGCGACGGCAGGCGGCGGTTCACACTCCTCCTCGGACCCTTCACGATTCGGATGGCCCGGGCCTGCAGGGCGACGATCCCGTACATCGCGGCGCACGAGTTCGGCCACGCCCTCGGTCTCGGCCACGAGGCGCGTCGCTGCGCGCTGATGAACCCCGGCGGCGACGACGAACTGCGGCGTCCGCAGTGCCCGCGCCGCAGCGCGGCGTACTGGCTCGCCAACCTGCTCCAGCCCGACGATCGCGCCGGCGTCCGATCGCTCTACCGCCGCCCGCTCCAGCCGGGCCTCTACGACCTGCTGCCGCCGCTGCCGTAGCAGGCCTGCTGCCAGGACCGGGGGGCTGCGCCCGCGCGAGCCTCCGCTGCCGCGGCGGCCCCTACTTCGCGTACTCCACGGCCCGGGACTCCCGGATCACGGTGACCTTGATCTGGCCCGGGTACTCGAGCTCGTGCTCGATTTCACGGGCGATCTCGTGCGAGAGGAGGACGGCCGCGTCGTCGTCGACTGCTCCGGGTTCGACCATCACGCGGATCTCGCGCCCGGCCTGCATCGCGTAGACCTTCTCGACCCCGGCGTGACGGGCCGCGAGCTGCTCGAGCTCGCGCAGCCGCTTGACGTAGTGCTCGAGCGACTCGCCCCGGGCACCCGGTCGCGCGCCCGAGAGGGCGTCGGCCGCCTGCACGATCACTGCCTCGACCGTCTGGGGCTCGACCTCGTGGTGGTGGGCCTCCACGGCGTGCGCGACAGCCTCGGATTCGCCGTGACGCCGGGCCAGGTCGCCGCCGACGAGGGCGTGGGGCCCCTCGACCTCGTGCGAGACGGCCTTGCCGATGTCGTGCAGGAGCGCGGCGCGCCGCGCCGTCTTGGCGCTGGCCCCGAGCTCGTCGGCCATCATCGAGGCCAGCAGCGCACACTCGACCGAGTGCGCGAGAACGTTCTGCCCGTAGCTGGTGCGGAACTTCAGCCGCCCGAGCAGCTTGACGAGCTCCGGGTCCAGCGCCTGGACGTTCGCGTCGACCTCGGCCTGCTCGCCGGCCTGCACCAGCAGCGCATCCAGCTCGGACTTGGCCTGGTAGTA
>CAZEKK010000091.1:5127-9476 GCA_964512905.1 uncultured Solirubrobacteraceae bacterium | reverse complement strand
CGCGGCTGACCTCGTAGACGTCGTCGGCCGTCGTCACCGACCAGAAGCCCGCCTCCTCCGGGTAGTCGGGGATGTACTTGGAGAAGTGGACCGGGCAGCCGTGGCGCAGCCGCTTGAACAGGTCGTGCGGCGCGCCCTCCTGCCAGATCTCGGGCTCGAAGACGACGACGTCGTCGAACTCGGAGCGGTCGGCCGGGGCGGCGGCGGGGGGAACGTCGGGGCGAGCGGACATGCGCGCGAGGGTACAGGCTGGCTGGCCAGCCAGTCCAGACGCGCTGGCCGGATTGTCGTCACACTCCGGGCCCGGCGGTGAGCCGGCCTGCGCCCCGGCGCCGTAGGACCATTCGACCATGCACGCGCTGGACGCCATCCTGGACTTCGCCGTCGTCCCGGGCTACACGAGCCCGGGCTACCGGCTGCGCCGGCGCGGCTGGGCGCCCCTGCCCCGGATGGAGGGCCAGGTCGTGCTCGTCACCGGCGCCACCGCCGGCCTCGGCCTCGCTGCCGCCGAGGGGTTCGCCCGGCTGGGGGCGAGCGTGCGCCTGCTGGCTCGCAGCGCGGAGCGCGGCGAGCGGGCGCGGGCCGCGATCGCGCAGCGCTCCGGCAGCGACGACGTCGCCGTCGTGCTCTGCGACGTGAGCAGCCTGGCGTCGGTGCGGGAGTTCGCGGCCGGCTTCGTCGCGCGGGAGCCGCGCCTGGACGTGCTCGTCAACAACGCCGGCGTCCTGCCCAGCGAGCGCTCGGAGACCGCCGACGGGATCGAGCTGGCGCTCGCCACGAACGTGATCGGCCCGTTCCTGCTCACCAACCTGCTCCTCCCGCTGCTGCAGCGCAGCGCCCCGTCGCGGATCGTCAACGTCTCGTCCGGCGGGATGTACACGCAGCGCATCGACGTCGACGACCTGCAGACCGAGCGGCGCGACTACGACGGTGCCGACGTCTACGCGCGCACGAAGCGCGCCGAGGTGATCCTCACCGAGCTGTGGGCGCAGCGGCTGGCCGGGACGGGCGTCGTCGTGCACGCGATGCATCCGGGCTGGGCCGACACCCCGGGCGTCGAGACGTCGCTGCCGGGCTTCCACCGGCTGATGAAGCCGCTGCTGCGCAGCCCGGAGGAGGGCGCCGACACCATCGTCTGGCTGGGCGCGGCCGCCGAGCCCGCGCTGAGCACCGGGCAGTTCTGGCACGACCGCCGGCCGCGGCCCACCCACCGGGTGCCGTGGACGAAGGAGACGCCCGCCGACCGCGAGCGGCTCTGGACCGAGTGCGAGCGGCTGAGCGGGTGGAGCGGGAGCGAGTCCCGCGAGCCCGCGTAGCTCCCAGCGCCGTCTCAGCCCGGGAGTCGGTGGCGGACGCCGGGGAAGCGCCCGAAGTCCCGGTCGAACGAGACCACGTCCGCGCCGTGCTCGATCGCCAGCGCAGCGAGGTGCGCATCGCCCGTGAGGTTGCCGGCGGTTCCCGCCTCCCGCACGAGCCCGCGCAGGATTCCCGCGTGCCGGGACGTCGGCTGGGCGACAACCGCCGCCGGCGCAGCAAGCCAGGCCTGCACCTGCGCCATCGCCGCGTCCGGCGCCAGCGGGGCCGGGAAGACGGCCGGGTGGGTCCCCAGCCGCACGAAGGCCAGCAGGGCGATCCACGCGAGCCCGACGGCCTCGGCACCGCCGAGGGCCTGCTCCATCCAGGCCAGCGCCTGCTCGTGGTGGGCAGAGCGGGTGTTGACGGCGTACACGAGGACGTTGGCGTCGACGATCACCACGACCGTCAGCGTCCTTCGGCCAGGCGCCGGGCGAGGACGTCGTCCTCGAGCGCTGCGGCGACCGCGAGCGACTTGGTCACGTCGACCCGCGCGTCGCCGAGGTCCGCCGGAGCCGTGTACGGGCCGGCGCCGGCCCCGCCCAATCCGGCGCGGATCGCCGCGTTGACGGCCTCCTTGAAGGACAGCCCGCGCTCGCGCATCGCCCGCTCGACGAGCGCGCGGGTGTCGGGATCGAGGGTGACCGTCGTGCGCATCGCTGTCTGCATCATAGCATCATGCTTCACGATGCCGTGATGCCTTACTCCCTTCGCAGGGCCCGCGCCACCTCGACGAACTTCCGGAACGCGGGCTTCGGCCGCACCGACGTCCCGCGGACCTCGCGCAGCCCGGCCCAGTCCCAGGTCGACGACGCGTCCTGGCCGCGGCTTGACCAGGTCTCGACGTAGATCCGCCCGATGCCCAGGCGCCGGCGCTCGCCGGCCAGCAGCATCAGCGCCGCCCCCAGGCGGTCGGCCTGCCCCTGCTCGGTCGTCTCGAAGCCGAACGCCGCGTCCGGACGGACCTTCCCGGCCCCCGAGGACCACGCGACCTCCGTCAGCCAGATCGGCACTGCGCCCTCGCCGCCGGCCCGCAGCGCGGCCCTGCCGTAGCGCACGATCCGCGCGACGTTGGCGACCTTCGCCGTGTACGGGTGCAGCGCGGCGACGTCGAAGCTGCCGCTCGCGCCCGCACGCAGCACCGCGCGCAGCGACTCCCACGAGCGGTCGGGGAAGCCGGCCATGACCGTGAGCGCGTCCGGGTCGGCGGACGCGATCGCGGCATGCGCCGCGCGCAGGAGGCGCACGTAGGACGGAGCCCACGGCTGCACCGACCAGTAGTAGTCGTGCGACGGCTCGTTCCAGATCTGCCACGCGCGCACGGGCACCCGCCGCAGCCCCGGTCGCTCGCGCCACAGGGATCCGGCCGGCCCGTAGCGGGCGATCAGGGAGCGCAACAGCGGCGCGATGCTGGCCGGGTCCTTCGGCGGCGAGGCCGGATTGCCGGGATCGAGCGCCGCCCACGCCGGCGTGCGCAGGACGACGGGCAGCACGTCCAGGCCGGCCCGGGCGGCGCCGGCGACGATCCGGTCGGTGGCGGCGAGGCCGATCGCGCCGCGCCGCGGCTCGAGCGCCGCCCAGTCGAACGGAACGCGCAGCGAGGTGACGCCCGCGGCGACCATCACCGGCAGTTCGCGCGCGAGCAGGCGCGGATCGTCCAGCAGCGGCAGCCCCGGGCTGACCCCGAGGAACGGCTCGGCCCGGCCGCCGGCGGCCGCCGTGGTCATCCCGGTGCCACCGTCGGACCCTCCGCAGCCAACGAACGCGGCGGCGAGCACGGCGGCAGCGGCCAGGGTGGCGGCGAGGCGGCGCACGGCGGCGCAGGATACGGGCGCGGTGCTCAGCGGCGGCGGAACGTGTACGCCACCGTCGCGCGCAGCGTCGCGCCGCTGCGCGGCGTGAAGGTCAGGCGCACGCGGACCGGCAGGGCGCGGCGGCGCATGACGGCGAGCGCCGCCGACGTCGGCGCGATCGTCACGCGCACGGTCCGGCCGCGCGTCGACGAGATAATCGCCCGGCGCACGAAGCGCGCCGACGTGCCGGACCCGGCCACGGACAGGCGGCCGGCCCGCGGCACCGTCACGCGCAGCGTGCCGCGGCCGCGGGCGTCGGTGCCGACGCGGCCGGGCACCAGCCGGGCCGTCGTCCCGCCGCCCCGCGGCGGGCACGCCGCCGCCCGGGCCGACTGGCTGCGGGCGTCGGTGGGGCAGGTGTCCTGCGTCTCATCCCCGAAGCCGTCGCGGTCGGCGTCCGGCTCCCAGGTGGCCTGGAACATGATCGCGATCGAGGCGCTGTACGGCGTGCCGAACGCCTCCACGCCCGGCGCGATCGCCGGGAAGTAGATGCCGCTGGTGAAGACGAACCCGAGGTTCGGGTCCTCCGGAATCCGCACCGCCGGGATCACCGACTGCGGCCCGACGCCGGTCAGCGCGAGCTGGTCGAACTCGTAGACGTTGGTCGCGGTCAGCTCGTTGCGGACGGGAATCCGCGTCCGCAGCTCGGTCACCTGGTTGGGCGCGGGGGTGAAGACGTCGGTCTGGGTCCTGCCGACGCAGCACTGCGACACGCCGATGCCGATGCCGCGCTGGCCCATGAGCACGCTGAGGCGCATCGGGCCGGTCGCCGGCCCCTGGCGGATGCGCACGCTCGTGATCACGCCGAAGCCGCTCGGCACGACGTGAGAACCCGAGCCCGACCCGAACGCGCCCGCCGAGTAGGCCGTGCAGCCGGGGCCGGGCGGCTGGTAGACGATGTTGGGCACGTTGAAGCCGCCGCAGGTGAAGCTGCCCTGCGCCAGCAGCGCGTCGAGGTTGGCGACGTCGAAGCCGTTCCCGAACACCGTCGCGCCGTGCGCCGGCGCCGCAGCGCCCGCGGCCAGCGCAGCGGCTGCCGCCACGGCGGCGGCCATCCGCCCGATCCCCGTCCCTGAGGGCACGAGCGGATGGTCGCACCTCGAGTCGGTCGCGGCAACCGGCAGCCGCCCGCGCGGGAAGTCA
>CAZEKK010000091.1:0-5027 GCA_964512905.1 uncultured Solirubrobacteraceae bacterium | reverse complement strand
CCCACGACGTGACCCTCGGGATCGGCGAACAGCGCGATCCGCGTGCCCTCCATCGGCTCGGTCGGCGGCATCACCGTCCTGCCACCGAGGCGCTCCGCTTCACGGAGCGACGCCTGCAGGTCGTCGGTCTCGACGTAGAACGTCACGTGCCCGCCGCCGCCGGACGGGTCGGCGCCGATCCCGCCGCCCGGCATGTCGCCGTCGGTCGTGCACATGAAGTACCCCTCGGGGCCTGGATCGATCTTCCAGCCGAACAGGTCGCCGTAGAAGCTGCTGAGCGCCGCAGCGTCCTTCCCCATCACCTCGAACCAGATCACTGGGTGGGGCATCTGCGCCTCCTTGAGTCGTTGACGGCTTGTACGGTAGGCACGGGAGGACGACCGTTCCACGGTCCGGAAGACAGAGATCGCCGCCGTCAGTTGGGCACTTCTCACAACACGACTCCAATCACCGCCGTGCTCGACCGCGTTTCGCGCCGGCGGCGCGAGGTCGCCCGGCGGATGGCAGCCGCCGCCCGCGAGGAGGTGTCCGAGTACGCGGCCGTCCGCGACCCGGCTTTCGCGCGCGAGGTGGTCGCCCACGCCGAGGACCACGTCCGCGCCTTCGTGGCCGCCGGTCGCGCCGGCCGCCCTCCCGCCGGCGCCGAGCTCGACTTCGTCCGTGAGCGCGGCGCCCGGCGCGCCCGCGAGCTCCTCCCGCTGGACGCACTGCTCGAGGCATACCTCGTCGGGCAGCGCGTCGTCTGGGAGTCGATCGTGGAGGCGGCGGGCGCCGGCCACGACGGGCTGCGGATCGCACAGGAGCTGACCGGCTTCACCTTCCGCTACACGCACGCCATCAACGCGGCGGTGGCCGCCGCCTACCTCCGGGAGAGCACGGCGCTCGCCTCCGAGGCCGAGCGCGGGCGCCGAGACCTCGTCGACCGGCTGCTCTCCGGCCGGGAGCCCGGGGCCGAGGAGCAGCGCCGGGCCGAGGCGCTCGGGCTGGCACCGCAGGCCGATCACGCCGTCGTCGTTGCGGCGCCGGCAGGGGCCGGCGGCGAGCGTGCCACGGGGCTCGTGGTCCGGGCGCTCACCCGGCAGGAGCCGTCGTCGGCGTTCGTCGTGGCCCGCCACGGCGAGGTGCTGGCGGTCATGCCGGTGTACGTGCGGCGCGGGCCCAGCGCCATCGCGGCAGAGCTGGGACGCATGGCCGAGGGCCTGGCCCGCAGCCACGGCGTGGGGCTGCGCGCGGGGGTGAGCAGCGTCTGCGCCGGACTCGCCGACATTCCGCGCGGGTATTCCGAGGCGCACAGCGCCTGGCGCCAGGCCGGCCCTGATGCGCCCGTCGTGGCGCTCGCGGAGATCCCGCTGTTCGACCACCTCGCAGCCGGCGCTGACGAAGCCGCGCGCCGCCTGATCCTCGCGCGGACCGCCGCTCTCGCGCAGGCCGACGCGCGCCAAGGCGGCGCGCTGGCCGCGACGCTGCGAGCCTACGCGGACGCTGACCTCAACGTGGCCCGCGCCGCGCAGCGGCTCGTCGTCCACCCGAACACCGTGCACTATCGCCTTCGGCGGGTCGAGGCGCTCACCGGCCGCGATCCGCGACGCTTCGCCGACCTTGTCGAACTGATCGCTGCGCTGCGGCTGCTCGACCGGGGCTTTGCCGAGGAGTAGCACGGCGCCCGCCGGCCTGGCGGCGCGCCGGCCGCGGCCCATCTCCTACGATCGGGGCATGATCCGACTTCGCCGCCTCCTTCCTGCCGCCGCCGCCCTCGCCGTGATCGGGGCGCTCCCCGCCGCCGCCCAGGCCCGCGACTGGCGCGACACCCCGCCGCTGAACATCGCCCACCAGGGCGGCGAGGACGAGTTCCCGTCCAACACGCTCTACGCCTTCAAGCAGGCCACCCGGGCCGGGGCCGACATGCTCGAGCTCGACATCGGCGTGACGAAGGACAACAAGATCATCGTCATGCACGACACCACGGTCGACAGCAAGACCAACGCCCGGGGCGAGGTCCGCCGCTTCACCCTCAAGCAGATCCAGCGGCTCGACGGCTCCTACTGGTTCTCGCGCAAGGCGCCCCACTACGACCGCTCGCGGCCCGCGCGCGACTATCCCTTCCGCGGCATCGCGACCGGCAAGCGCAAGCCGCCGCGCGGCTTCACGGCGTCGGACTTCCGGGTCGCGACGCTGCAGGAGGTCATGAAGGCCTTCCCGCGCACGCCGATCAACATCGAGATCAAGGGCCGCACCAAGAAGGAGGACGTCGGCGAGTACCTCACCAACGCCCGCGTCCTGGCCGCCTTCCTGAAGTCGAGCCCGCGCCGCGACCTCGTGGTCGTCTCCTTCAAGCAGGAGGCCGTCGACCTCTTCCACCGGCTCGCGCCGAAGATCCCGATCGCGCCGGGCATCTCCGGGTCGGCGGACTTCTTCCTCAAGAACATCCGTCCCGACGCCGGGTCGGTGGTCTTCCAGCTGCCGGTGACCTACGACTACCCCGGCCTCGGGCTCATCACCGTCGCGAACAAGGACTTCATCGACAAGGCCCACGGCGCCGGGTACGGCTGGCACGTCTGGTTCGGGAACGACGACCCGGACGCACCGGCGACCTGGAAGAAGGTCACCGACCTGTGCGTCGACGGCATCATGACCTCGCGCCCGGTGGCGCTCGAGCGGTTCCTGAAGGCGAATCCCTCGCCGGCGGCCTGCCGGGGCTGATCGGACCGCTGCCGGGCGGCGCCGGTCAGCCGCCGCCCGGCAGCGTCGTCCCCGCCGCCAGGCGTGCGGCCGATTCGGGGTCGTGCGCCGGCAGGAACACCGTCGGGTGCTCGCGCCCGTGGGCGAGCATCGCGTCGATGCTCGCCACGGTGACCGCGGGCTTGGGTCCGACGGCGTCCGGCCGCCGCGACAGCAGCTGCTCGAGCGAGTCGGTCGCGTCGCCCGCGAGCAGGACGTGGCGGCCCGCGTCGTCGATGCAGATCACCGAGACGTGGCCTGGGGTGTGCCCCGGCGTGCCGACCACGACCACGCGGCCGTCCTCGGTCAGCGGGCGGCTGCGGGCGAAGGCCCCGAACGGCCCGCCGTCCAGCGCGAACGGCTGGAATTCCACGTCCGCCGGGATCGGCTGGCGCAGCGCGCGCTGGAAGAACCGCGCGCCCGCCGTCCGCTGGTAGGCGGCCTCCTCGGCGTGCACGAGCACCGGTCCGCCGACGTGGACGGCGCCGTCCATGTGGTCGCCGTGCATGTGGGTGAGGACGACCGTGCCGACGTCGGCGATCGCCAGCCCCGCCGCGGCCAGCACCGCCGGCAGCTCGTCCGCGGGCCCGACGTGGAAGCGGGCGAACGGGATGTCCCGCACGCCGGCGGTCTCCCCCGTGTCCACGAGCAGCAGCCGCCCGTCGTGCTCGACCGCCCAGCAGTGGATCGGCATCGGCGCCGACCAGGGGCCGGGCCGGAACAGGTCGAGCTGGCGGCGCAGCCCCGTCCGCGGGTGCAGGAAGGCGTGCTTGAGCTCGACGGTCCCGGTGGTGAGCGCGTGGATGCGCATCGCGCGGTGACTGTAGCCGCCCCCGGCACGACCGCCGACGCAGCCGGGCGAGGTCGGATAGTGTCGCGGCGCCCATGCCGCAGCTCCGTGAGGTCCCCGTCGCCCCCGCGTCGCCGGAGCGCTTCCGTCCGGTGCTCGGCGACGGCTACGTGCAAGTCGAGGAGGCGATCGCCACGGCCAGCCGGATCCTGCGCGGCCGGGTGATCTGGCACGTGAACTCGACGGCGCGCGGCGGCGGCGTCGCCGAGATGCTCCAGTCGCTGCTCGCCTACGCGCGGGGCGCCGGCGTCGACGTCCGCTGGCTGACGGTGTCCGGCACCCCGGAGTTCTTCCGCATCACCAAGCGCCTGCACAACCGTCTGCACGGCACGCCGGGCGACGGCGGGCCGCTCGGCGACGCCGAGCGCGCGATCTACGAGGACACGCTGCGCGAGGCCGCCGGCGAGCTGGCCGCGATGATCCGCCCGGGCGACATCGTCTACCTGCACGACCCCCAGCCGGCCCCGCTCGCCCGCCTGATCGATCACGCCGACGTCGCCCACGTCTGGCGCTGCCACGTCGGGGTCGACGAGCCCAACGACCTGGCCCGGGAGGCGTGGCGGTTCTTGCTCCCGTACATCGAGGACGCCGACGCATGCGTCTTCTCGCGCCGCGAGTTCGTGTGGGATTGCGTCCGCCCGGAACAGGTCTGGATCGTCGCGCCGTCGATCGACGCGTTCTCGCCGAAGAACCAGGAGCTGACGGACGAGGCGGCCCATGCGATTCTCGCCACGATCGGCCTCGGCGCCAACCACGGCGGGCCGCCGCTCTTCCAGCGCGAGGACGGAAGCGCCGCCCGGGTCAACCGCGTCGCCGAGCTCGATCAGGACGCGCCCATCCCGCTCGACGCTCACGTCGTGGCGCAGATCTCCCGCTGGGATCGGCTGAAGGATCCCTCCGGCGTGCTGCAGTGCTTCGCCGACCACTGCCACGACCCGACCGTGCACCTCGTGCTCGCCGGGCCGTGGGTGTCCGGGGTTGCCGACGACCCCGAGGGCGGCGGGGTCCTCGAGGCGGTGCGCCGGCAGCGGCTCGCGCTCGCGCCCGAGCTCCGCGCGCGGGTCCACCTCGCCTGCCTGCCGATGGAGGACGTCGGCGAGAACGCCGCCATGGTCAACGCGATCCAGCGCCGCGCCGACGTGGTGCTGCAGAAGAGCCTCGCCGAGGGGTTCGGGCTCACGGTGGCCGAGGCGATGTGGAAGGCCCGCCCGGTCGTGGCCTCGCGGGTCGGCGGCATTCAGGACCAGGTCGTCGACGGCGAGTCGGGCATCCTCGTCGACCCCGCCGACCTCGTGGCGGTCGGGTCGGCGATCCAGGGCCTGCTCGCCGACCCCGAACGCGCGCACCGGATGGGCACGGCGGCGAGGGAGCGCGTCCGCCAGGAGTACCTCGGCACCCGTCACCTCGTGCAGTACATGCAGCTGATCCAGAAGCTGCTGCGGACGCGCCAGGCGGACGG
>CAZEKK010000090.1:0-9493 GCA_964512905.1 uncultured Solirubrobacteraceae bacterium | reverse complement strand
CGTCCGCCCCTGCGCGGGCCTGGCTCACGGCGGCACGGGCGAGCAGACGCAGCGTCGCGTCGTTGTCGACCGTGCCGTCCGCGCAGAGCCGGCCGCAATGGCCGTGGCTCGTGTACTCGCACAGGCACAGGTCGGTCATCACGAGCAGCGCGGGATGCGCCGCCTTGATCGCCCGTGTCGCCAGCTGGACGACGCCCTCGTCGTCCCACGCCCCCGAGCCGTCGTCGTCCTTGGCCGCCGGAATCCCGAAGAGGAGGACGGCGGGAATCCCGAGCGCCGCGGCAGCGCCGGCCTCCTGCACTGCGTGGTCGATCGAAAGCCGGTCGACGCCGGGCATCGCCGCGATCGGCGTGCGGCGGTCCAGGCCGTGCTCGACGAACAGCGGCAGGACCAGCCGGGACGGGGCCAGCTCGGTCTCGCGGACGAGGCCGCGCAGCGCCTCGGTCGAGCGCAGGCGCCGCAGCCGGGTCTGGGGGAAGGCCACCGGCCCAGGATAGCCGCGCGCGGCCGCCCGGCGATCGCCGCGCGACTGCGCTACTCGAACCGGCGCAGCGCGATCCGCGCGACCACGGTGAAGCCCGCGGCGACGGCCAGGAGGTGCAGCAGCGGCACGAGCAGCCCCGGATCGCCGCCGTTCAGGGCAACGTCCAGCGCCTGCAGGGCCGGCTTGAACGGAAACAGCGCCGACACCGTGCTGATCACGTCGTAGAGGCCCGGCGAGACCGCCCCGGTGGGGACGAGGGCCAGGAAGGCGATCGGGAGCGAGAGCAGGAACGCGAGCAGGGAGGCGGCGCGCACCTCGCGCGCCAGGGCGCCGATCGCGACGCCCAGTGCGGCGAAGGCGAGCGCCCCGAAAGCGAGTGCGACGACCCACAGCGGGAAGCGGCCCCAGTTCAGCGACACGAAGAGGCCGACGCCGCACAGCATCGCCAGCGAGACGCCGAGCGCACACAGCGCGGCCAGGCCCTCCTTCTCGGCCACGAGGCCCGTGCGCGAGATGAGCCCGCGGACCAGGCGCGAGAACGTCTGCTCCTCACGCTCGAGCGCGAGCATCCCCGCCGCCAGCAGCACCGTGACGAACATCAGCGACACGACCACCGACACCGAGACCGCGAACGTGTCGAGCGGCGTGCGCGTGCCCTTCAGCACCGTCTGCTTGACCGCAATCGGCGAGGAGACCGACGACAGGACCTCGTCGGAGAGGTCGAGGTTGTCGATGGCCAGCGACGCGAACCGGATCACCTCCCCGACCCGCTGACGGGCGGGCGACCCCGGCGGCAGGTCGCGCTGCGCCTCCTCGAGGATCTGCTTGGAGCGCTGGAGGCCCAGGACGTCGAAGTCGGTCCCGAACAGGCTGAACGTGCCGCCCTCGAGCAGCAGGCCGATGTAGTCCTGCGCGGTCTTCGAGAACACCTCGGAGAGCGCGGCGTTCGCGTCGGCGAGGCGGGCCTTGATCGTCGACTGCACGAAGCGCGCCTTGACGGGGTCCTCGACGTTGTAGATCACCTCCACCTGCGGCCGCTCGACGCCGCCTGCGAGCTTCTCGGTGATGTCCGGCGGAATGATGAGCGCGCCGAGTGCCTCGCCGTCCTGCACCTTCTTGATCGCCTCTTCGCGCGTCTTGACCCGGATCGGGTCGACCACCGAGAAGAGGCGCTGCGAGTACTCCGACGCGTCGATCGTCTCCGAGCCGAGGTTGAACGTGTTGGCCGTCGGGGGAACCTGGTTGACGAACGCGACCTTTGGCTTGTCCGGGCCGCGGGACAGCGCAAACCCGATCAGCAGCGCGATCGCCACCGGGTAGACCACGAGCAGGCCGACGATCAGCGGCGAGCGCCGCAGGATCTGCAGGTCCTTCAGGACGAGCCAGCGCATCGACGACTCGCTAGTGCCCGCGGTCGCGCAGGAAGGCCACGAACGCCGCCTCGAAGTCCAGCCCCTCGCCGCCCGCGGCGGCGGTGAGCGCGCCCGGCGTGCCGTCGAAGAGCAGTTCGCCGTCGGCGAGCACGAGCACCCGGCTCGCGTAGCGCTCGGCCTCTCCGACGTTGTGCGTCGAGTAGACGACGGTCGTCCCGGCCTCGGTGAGCGTCGACACGAAGCCCCACAGACGCTCGCGCTGGCGCGGGTCCAGCGACGACGAGGGCTCGTCGAGGAGCAGCACAGCGGGCTGCGCGAGCAGGCCGATCGCGATGTTCACCCGCTGCCGGTTGCCGCCGGACAGCTCGGACAGTTCGTCCCCGGCCCGTTCGGCCAGTCCCGTCTGGGCGAGCATCTCGTCCACCGCGGCCTGGGGATCGGCGGCGCCTTCCAGCCGGGCGAAGAGCCGCAGGTTCTCGGCGACCGACAGCTTCGAGTAGACCGCCGGCTGCTGCGGCACCCAGCCGATGCCGGCAGGCGCGTGGACCGCGCCGGCGCTCGGCGACTGAATGCCGGCCAGGATCGTCAGCAGCGTCGTCTTGCCGGCGCCGTTGGGCCCGATGATGGCGACGAGCTCGCCCGGGCGGATCTCGAAGCTCACGTCCCGCAACGCCTCGCGGTCGCCGAAGCGCTTCGTCAGGCCCTGCGCCCCGAGGGGGGCGGCGGCGGTCTCCGTCTCGGGCATGGCGCGGAACGGTACCCGGCGGGCGGCAGGCGCGATCCGCTATACAGCGGCGGATGCCCGACTCGGCGCCGATGCGCCTGCTCTTCGTCGGCGACGTCGTCGGCGGCTCAGGCCGGCGGACGCTCGCCACCCTGCTTCCCGCCCTGCGCGAGGAGTGCGCCGTCGACTTCGTCGTGGTCAACGGCGAGAACGCCGCGGGCGGCGTCGGGATCACGCCGCGCAACGCCGACGAGATCTTCGCGCTCGGCGTCGATGCGATCACGCTCGGCAACCACGCCTACCGTCACCGCGAGATCTACCCCTACCTCGACGACCACCCGGCGATCGTGCGCCCGGCGAACTACCTGCGCGGTCAGCCCGGGCGGGGCTGGTGCGTCGTCGACAAGGGCGGCGTGCGCCTCGGCGTGGTCAACCTCTCGGGCAACCTCTTCCTCAAGGCCGGGCGCTCGGCGTTTGCGGAGGCCGACGCCGCGCTGCACGCGCTCAAGGGAGCCGCCGACCACGTGCTCGTCGACATGCACGCCGAGGCGACGAGCGAGAAGGTCGCGATGGGCTGGCATCTCGACGGCCGCGCCACCGCCGTCGTCGGCACCCACACCCACGTCCCGACGGCCGACGCGCGCGTGCTCCCGGGCGGCACGGCGTACATCACCGACGTCGGCATGACCGGAGCCCGGGGCGGCGTCATCGGGGTCAAGCGCGAGCAGGCGGTCCAGGCGCTCGTGACGCAGATGCCGGTCCGGTTCCAGACCTCCGACGAGGATCCCTGGCTGATGGGCGTGCTGGTCACGGCGTCGGCAGCGGGGCGGGCCGACGCGATCGAACCGGTCCTGCGAGCCGCGCCAGGCACACGCTGAGCGCCGCGAGCACGAGGCCGTTGCGGACGGCGACCAGGGCGATCGCCCCGGGGTCGCGGGCGACGAGGTCGAAGTAGCGCGACGGGAACTCGAACTGCGTGAGGACGATCGCGCCGGCGGCGAGGCCGGCCAGCAGCCGCTCCCTCCCCGCGGCGGCCAGCGCCGCGATCGGGATCAGCCACAGCGCGAACTGCGGCGAGAAGACCTTGCCGAAGGCCATGAACGCCAGCACGATCGCAGCGCTGGCGAGCAGCAGCGTGCGCTCGTCGCGGCCCCGCCACGCGCCCCAGCACGCCGCGGCGGCCACGGCGAGGAACGCGGCCAGGCCCGCCGCCGCCAGCACGTCGGCGGCACTCCCCTCGACGGCGTTGGAGCGGTAGTCGTTCGGGATCGGGGTGGCGACACCGGTGACGGTGCCCGCTCCCGCCACGAGGAGCACCGAAGCGGCGGTGGATTCGATCTGCAGCGGGCGCTCGACGTGGAACCGATACGCGTCGACGTAGCCGCCGCTGATGAACGGCGCCGAGACCGCCGCGATCACCGCCGCCGCCGCGAGGCCCCCGCGCACGGCGCCGCGCCGCTCGCCGCGACCGCCGAGCCAGGCGAGCGCCACCGGCACGAGCGCGAGCGGGAAGACCTTTGCCATCGCGCCGGCGCCGAGCAGCGCGAAACCGACGCCCGGGCGGCGGCGCGTGATCGCGAGCAGGCCGCCGAGCGCGAGCGCCACGGGCACGAGGTCGAAGTGCGTCCGGACCGACGCCCCGGCGGCGAGCGGCGCGAGCGCGACGACCCAGGCGGCGACGGTCGCCCGGTCGCGGGCCAGCGCCGCGCAGAGCAGCAGCACCGCGAGCGCTGCCACGAGCATGAGGACGGCGAACGCCGCCTCGTACCCGTCGGCGCCGCCGCCCGGCAGCGTCGCGAGCCACATCGGCAGGAGGGCGAGCGGCGGGTACTCCACGAACAGGCCGCGGTACGGCGCGGTGCCGGAAGCGATCTGCTCTCCGTAGTCGCGGTAGAGGCCGAGGTCGGTGATCGACGTGTCGCTCGTGGGGCCCGCAGTCGTCGCGACCGCCCACAGGAGCACCAGCACGGCGGCCGGCGGCGCGACGGCCCGGACGGTCATGCCGCGACGGGCACACGCGCCGGCTCGCCCGGCGCGGGCGCCGGCGGCGGGGCGGGCTCGGCCGCCGGATCCCGGTAGCGACCGAGCAGGGCAACGAGCACGAGCGGCAGGAACCAGACCATGTAGAGGTAGAACCAGTACGTGACGCCGAGCTGGACGGCGATGAGCACGACCGCGCCGGCCGCGGCCAGGCCGACCACGTCGCGCCGACGCGGCACGACGGCCGCCGCGAGCGCCACCGCGACGGCCGCGCCCTTGACGATCGCCTGGGGCGTGCCGAGGCCGCCGACGTAGCCCCACACCGAGAACGGCGCGCCGCGCGTCTCCTGGAACCCGAGCGTGCGGTCGACGAAGACGTCCAGCCCGCCATGGAGGAACACGGGCAGCATCGCCGCCGCGGCCGCGGCGGCGAACCCCGCCGCGTACCAGGCGACGTCGCGCACTCGCAGGCCCACGTCCGGCCGGCGCCGGTGCGTCGCGAAGAGGGGTCCGAGAGCCAAGGGCGCGAACTTCGTCAGGCCGGCCAGCGCGATCATCGCCCCGCGGGCCGCGGGGCGAGCCGACGCCAGGAGCGCCCCGATGAGCAGCACCGCGACGAGCGCGTCGTTCGCATTGGAGTTCATCGTCAGCAGCGTGAACGGGCAGGCCGCCCACGCATAGGCCAGGGCGATGCCGAGCGTCGGCCCGCGCAGCCGCCGGCCGAGCCACCACAGCAGGGCGATCGCCAGGAGGTCGAACACCACCGCCGCGCCGTGGGCCGCCGGCAGGTCGTCCCACCGTCCGCTCCACGGCCACACCTGCTCGAACGGCACGTACGCGGCGTACGCGACCGGCCCGTAGGTGTCGCCGCGCTGGTTGTCGGCCGGGAAGCTCCCGTAGATCTGGTCGCCCTTGGCGATCCGGTCGGCGCCGACCACGCCCGAGTACCCCACGTCGATGACGTTCGAGTTCGTCACGTTCAGGCCGACGCGAAAGGCGACGAGGAAGACGAGCAGCACGGCGAGCGCCCGCGGCGGGATGAGCAGCCGGAGCGGCCCCGCGTCCCGGCCCTCCTGGGATCTGCGAGCCAGGATGACCATGCGGACGAGCAGGTACAGGAGCACCGGGTAGACGAGCGGCACCGACCACCCGATGCGACCGGCGGTGAAGAACGCCCACGACACCGACAGGCCCCCCGCGAGCACGGCGAGGTCGAGGTGAAGCCAGCGCAGCGGCCGGCGCCAGTCGACGAACGGGACGATGAAGAGGGCCAGGAGCGGCAGCCAGACGTAGAGCGCGCTCACCTTGCGGCCGAAGGCGCCCGGATAGCCGCGCGCCATCGACCACGCGACCTGAAACCCCGTCCAGGCCTCGAGCACCCGCCCGTCCGCGTCGGCGATCGTCACCTGGGCGATCTCGGTGCGCGGATCCTTCGGCGACCGCTGGCGCGCGAACCAGCTCACCTGCCAGCGATCGGACCCCTTGAGGTAGGCCTCCGACGTCGCCCCCGGATTGCGGCGAAGCTCGCGGCGGATTTTCGGAACCGACGCGCCGATCCGCGTCGCCTGGCGCGCGGTGAGGCGCCGCCCCTCGGGCCGCGCGGTCTCGCTCGACGGCACCGTGAGCGCGTTCGGGTCGACGGTGACGGTCTTCGTCGCCGCCGTCGTGGCGGTCGGCGCCGCCGTCGTAGCGGCGGGAGCCGCGGGGGCCGCCGCCGCCGAGATGCCCGCGGCGATGACCGCCGCGGCCAGCTTCACCTGCGGAAGCTCCAGAGCTTGTTGCCGACGAAGTTCAGCGGCGTCGCCGCCGCGATGGCGATGGCCTGCGCCGGGACCTCGGGCAGGCCGGCACCGGCGACGAGGGCCTGGAGCAGCGCGAGGTTGAAGAGGAAGGCGAGCACCGACACCACGAAGAACCGGGCAGCCTGGAAGCCGGCGTGACCGTCGGCGGCCCCGAACGTCCAGTGGCGGTTCCACATGAAGTTGTTCGTCACGGCGACGAGGAAGGCGATCCCGGCCGACACGCGGTAATCGATGCCGGCCGTGTGGACGCAGAACGCGAACACCGCGAGGTTGACGACGTAGCCGCTCGCGCCCACGAGGGCAAAGCGCACGAGCTGCACCCAGTTGTGGGGCTTGCGGAGCCCGTGGCGCACCCGGACGTGCAGCCGGGCCGGTGCCGGGGCAGCGATGGTCGTGTCGTCGGGCATCGGGGTAGCGTAGTCAGTCCAGGCCGAAGTGCCGCCGCACCAGGGGCAGCACGTCGCGCAGCGTCCACTGCGCGCGGGGCGCGAGTCCGTCGATCCCGGCGGCCAGGAAGATGCCGTTCGCGTCGGCCCGGTGCAGGGCGCCGTGGCTCCCGCCGCCGAGGTGGTCGATGCCGCCCCAGTCGACGAATTCGTGCCCGGGGGTCGCGGACACCAGCACCTCGCCGGCGGCCGCGCAGGTCAGCGCCGACCAGATCCGCCCGAGGGCGTCCGGGTAGGTCTCGCTGCCGATGCGCCCGTCGCGAACCTCGGCGTCGAGCACGACCGGTTCGCCCTCGACGCTCCACGCGACGCCTCCGGCATCGACGACGTCGCCGCCCGGGGCGAACCGCAGCTCGCGCCCGCCGCCCCGCACGGCGGCTTCCTCCCCGTCGAGCCACATCGCGAGGTCGATGCCGGGCACGTCGTCGAGCCGCCCGGCGATCCGCCGCGCGAAGCGGGCGTCGCGATCCTCGTCGCGCAGGGCGTAGACCATCGCGCTGCGCTGCGAGGGGCAGACGGCGATCCGCGCGTCGTCGGGCCGGGGGTCGTTCGGCTGCAGGACGCCCTCGGGCCCAAGGGCATCGAGCAGCGGGGACCGCGCCTGCACCGGCACCTGCGCATGGTCGGAGACGACCATCACGGCGTGGTCGGCGAGGTAGGCGTCCACCCCGCCGGCAGCATCCATCACCCGCGCCAGCTGCGCATCGGCGGCGGCGATCGCCCCGACTTGGGCGTCGGGACCCGACTTGTGCGACGCGGCATCGTTGTCCGGCAGGGAGAGGAGCAGGAAGTCGAAGAGGTCGTGCGCGGCCAGGTAGGCGCTGACGCAGCCCGCGTGCTCGTCGCGGACGCCGGGCAGCCCGAGCTGAGACCGGCAGCCGGTCTCGCGGCTCGCGAACAGGTCCGCGTAGAAGAACTCCCGCGGGCCGTAGACGGCGTGACGGAAGAGCGTCGAGGTCACCAGCCGCGCCAGCCCGCTCTCACCCGCCGCCTCGTGCCGGTGCCGGCCGCGGTACATCAGGAACGTCGTCCCGGCGGTCCGCAGCCCGGCATCGTCGAGCAGTTCGAAGACGGTCGGCGTGGCCTGCGAGAGGTGGGCGAGGTTGAGGTTGTAGATCGTGTCGGTGAGGGACCGCTGGATGCCGAAGGTGCGCGAAGCCTGGAAGCTCGATCCGTAATCCACGTAGCGGGCCTCGCCCCGGTGGTACCAGCACATCGCGGGGACGTTGTGCTCGTCGGGACCGGCCCCCGTCACGATGCTCGCGGTGCACACGGGCGTGACCGACGGGAACGCAGCGATCATCGCGCCGACGTACGTGCCCTCGTTGGCAATGCGCTGCAGGGTGGGCGCCTGACCGGCGGCCATCGCCCGCTCGAGCATCTCCGGCGCGACGCCGTCGATCACGGCGAGGATCAGCTTGCGACCGCCCCACGCGGCCGGGGCCGCCGCGCTCATCGCAGGCTTCGCAGGCCGGCGTACTTCTCTCCCTCGCGGCGGCGGCCGCTGACCGCGAGCCACGCCAGCGCGAGCAGCGCCACGAGGCCGACGGGCGGCACGAGCAGGGAGAGGATCGCCAGCACGAGCGACGCGCCGTCGGCGTACACGACCAGGGCCGCGGCGGCCTGCCGGTCGTCGGCAGCCTCGAACCGCGTCCGCACCCGGCCCAGCAGCGGCCGGACCGCCAGCTGTGCGATCGCCGCGCAGACCAGCCCGGCGACGATCCCCGGCCACGCCGGGTGGCCCTCGTCGGCCAGCGACCCCGCGAACAGCAGCGCGCCCACGCCGAGCCCGATCCCCGTGATGGCCGCCCCGACCGGCCCGCGCTCGACCCGCTCGGCGCCGAACCGCCGGTCGGCAAGGACGGCGGCGATCAGCAGCAGGACGACGGCGAGCAGGAACGGCCCCTGCTCCATGAACGCGTAGTCGGTCCCGCCGAAGTTCACGGCGATGTCCGCGCTCGCGGCGGCGCCGCCGACCAGGGCGGGGAGGAAGGGCCGGATGCCCGCCGCCGCGGCGAGCCCGCAGCCCTGGCAGATGACGAGGAAGAGGTCCATCGAGCCGGTACCGTGGAGGAGCATGACCTTAGACGACGAGCCCAGGACTCCGGCCGCCGGGGGCGAAGGCTCCCCCATGGCCCGCCGTCCCCGGTCGGCGTCCCGCGACATCGAGCGCTACGCCGCGCTGTTCGCGCAGCGCACGAAGGTCATGACCTCGTCGGCGATGCGCGACCTGATGTCGATCACCGAGCGTCCGGACGTGATCTCCCTCGCCGGCGGTCTGCCGGACACGTCGACCTTCCCGCCCGACAGCTACGCCGCCCTCATGCAGCGCGTGGCCGCCGAGTCGTGCGCGCGCGCCCTGCAGTACTCACCGACCGAGGGCGTCGAATCGCTGAAGCGCTGCATCGTCGAGATCATGGCCGTCGAGGGGATGGCCGGCGTGGACCCCGACGACGTGCTCGTCACCACCGGCGGCCAGCAGGTGATCGACCTGGTGTGCAAGACGCTCATCGACCCCGGCGATGTCATCGTCGCCGAGGCCCCGACCTATCCGGGCGCCGTGCCCGCCTTCTCCGCCTACGAGGCCGACGTCGTGCAGGTCGCGATGGACCAGGACGGCATGCGCATCGACGACCTCGAGGACGCCCTCGCCCGCCTGGACCGCGAGGGCCGCCGGCCAAAGT
>CAZEKK010000089.1:3243-9513 GCA_964512905.1 uncultured Solirubrobacteraceae bacterium | reverse complement strand
GATTGAGCCGCTCGGTGATCCGCTTGATCACGCCGCCCTTGCCCGCGGCATCGCGGCCCTCGAAGATCACGACGACCTTGCCCCCCGTCGCCTTGATGTGCTCCTGCATGAGCACGAGTTCGCGCTGCAGGCGCCGCAGTTCCTTGTCGAAGGCGCGGCGCGGCATCCGCTCCTTCTGAGAGCCGTTGGGGGGCGCCTCGGGTTCGGGCGTCGCGTTCTGATCCTTGGACATCGGCGCGGAACTCCTCCTGCTCGTCGGCGCTGCGGCGCGAGCCTACCGCTCTCGCGCCCGCGCGGGAGTCCCAGGAGGCGTAGGGTTGGCGTGCGCGCAACGCCGCTTGCCAAGCCCATGGAGCCGCTCAGCCCCCTCGACGAGTCCTTCCTGCACCTCGAGACCGAGTACAGCCAGATGCACATCGGCTCGCTGGCGATCTTCGAGGGCCCGCCGCCGGACATCGCCGACGTCGCGGCGATGATCGAGCGCAAGCTGCACCTGGTCCCCCGCTACCGCCAGAAGGTCCGCTTCGTCCCGCTGGCGATCTCCCGGCCGCGCTGGATCGACGATCCCCACTTCCACCTCCCCTACCACGTGCGCCACACCGCGCTGCCGGCGCCCGGCGGCGAGGAGCAGCTGCGCACCCTGGTCGGACGGGTGATGTCGCAGCGGCTGGACCGCGCCCGGCCGCTGTGGGAGATGTGGGTGATCGAGGGGCTCGGCGAGGGGCGCTGGGCGGTGCTCTCGAAGATCCACCACTGCATGGTGGACGGCATCGCGGGGAGCGACCTGCTCACGGTCATCCTGGACCGCGAGCGCGACGCGGAGCCGCCGCCGGCGCCGGCCTGGCGCGCCGGGCCGGAGCCGAGCACCGCGGCGGTCGTCGCCCAGGCGGTGATCGAGCGGCTCACCAGCCCGGTCGAGATCTACCGCTCGGCGGAGGCCGCGATCCGGGCTCCGCAGCAGCAGGCCGTGCGCCTGCTCGACGCCGCCCACGGGCTCGCGGCGATGCGGGGCCTGGTGCGGCGGACACCGCCGCTGTCGATCAACGGCCCGCTCGGGCCGCACCGCCGGTGGGCGTGGGCGCGCTCGCGCCTCACCGACGTCAAGGCGGTGCGAGCGGCCCTCGGCGGCACGGTCAACGACGTGCTGCTCGCGGTGATCACGAACGGCTTTCGCGAGCTGCTCGTCGGGCGGGGCGAGGATCCGGGCGCCCTCGTCCTGCGGACCCTCGTGCCCGTGTCCGTCCGGGCGCCGGCCCAGCGCGGCCAGTACGACAACCGCGTGTCGGCGATGTTCGCGGAGCTGCCGATCGGAATCGAGGATCCCGTCGAGCGCCTCGGCGCGATCCGCGTACAGATGGAGCACCTCAAGGAGTCCAAGGAGGCGGTCGCCGGCGAGGTGCTGACCTCGCTGGGCGGGTTCGCCCCGCCGATGCTCCTGGCCCTCGGGGAGCGCGTGGCCGCGCACGTCGGCCAGCGCAACGTCAACACGGTCACCACGAACGTCCCGGGCCCCCGCGAGCCGCTGTACGCCGCCGGCCGGCGGATGCTCGAGGCCTTCCCGTACGTCCCGCTCGGCGGGAACGTCCGCGTCGGCGTCGCGATCTACTCCTACGACGGCGGCCTGAACTTCGGGGTCACCGGTGACTACGACACGGCGCCAGACCTCGACGTGCTCTGCGCGGGGATCGAGACGGGCCTCGCCGACCTCCTTGCTGCGGCGGGCGAGCCGCGGAGCCGGCGGCGGCGCGGAGGGGCGACGCGCCGGGATTCGCGCGCGGTGCGCTGAGGCCCGCCGGCGGGCGCTGGCCATCCCCGCTCGCGAGCGTCGTCGGCGTCGCCGGATGACCTCGCGTCGGCCCTGCGGCCCGGTCAGCCCGGCGCGACCGTGACCGTCACGGTCCGTGGCGCGGAGGCCTGGCCGGACCGATCCCGCACGACGAGCGTGATGCGGTAGCGCCCTGGGGCGAGGCGCCGCCCGCCGACCCTGCCTCGGAACCGGATCGAGTTGTAGCCGAGGCGCACGGTGCCCGCCACGGCGCCGACCCGCACGAACCGGCGGCAGGATCGGTACGGGCCGCCCGAGCGCGGTGCCGGGCGGCACCGGCCGCCGATCACCCGCCCCGCCTTGATCGCGTCGATCGCGAGCGTGCTGCGTCCGTCGGTCGCCGATCGGAAGCGAAGCTGCGTGCTCGTCGGGACGATCGATGCCGTGCGCCGCCGGGTGCCCGTGCGGAAGACCCGCGGGCTGGCGCGAAGCCCCGTGATCGCTGGCCTGGGGGGCCGGACGCTCGCCGGCGGCGGTGCCGCCGGCGGCGGCGTCGGTCGCTCCGGCGCGGCGATCAGTTCGAGCGCCCGGGCCAGGTCGAGACGGCCTCCGCTGACGGACTTCCCCGACAGCGACGCGATCGGAGCGGCCGACGCGAGCAGGGCGCGCTTGATCGTCGACGGAGTGGCCGCCGGAGCCACCGACGCCAGGAGCGCCGCCGCTCCGGAGACGTGCGGCGTCGCCATCGACGTGCCGCTCAGCATCAGGAAGCTGGTCTGCGCGGACTCCTGGCCGGGGGCGACCGTGCAGGCGAGCACGACGTCGTCGATCCAGATGCCGTTCGTCGCCGCCGATGCGGAGCCGCGCTCGTAGCTGAAGCGGATCGACACGGTGTGGGGCGACCCCGCAGCGAGCGGCACGAAGAGGCTGTAGGTCCCGGGCTTGGGATTGGTGCCCGCGACCGGCGGCTGCTCGACGCCGTCGACGACGGCGCGGTAGGTGAACGTGTCGCCGGTGCCGGCCAGGGTCCGCCGGTAGCTCGCCCGGCACGAATCTGCGCCGGCGGGAACGGTCACGGCCGGCGACGTCGCGATCCGCGCAACGCCGGGCGCCTGGGTCGCCGTGTCGTTGGTGATCCCGAACGAGGTCTGGGGTGCCGCGGCGCTGCGGACGAAGCCGCCGGCGTCCCACGCGGCGAAGCCGTCGCCCTCGAAGTCCTCGCGTGATCGCTCCGTGGTGACGAAGGTGCTGAGTATCTGGGTGCCCGGCGCGCCGAGATCCACCGACCGAGCGCCCCAGTCGGAGAAGTCGGCGAGGGCGTCCTCCTGGGTGGTCGCGGCGACGCACACGACGTTGTCGACGGCCCCGGGCATGACGTCCGCCCGGGTCGACGGATCGAAGTTGCACGGGTAGACGGGGGACGCGTCGTTGTCGGCGCTCCCGTTGCCGGCCGCGACGACGAAGAGGGTCTGCGGGTTGCGGGCGAGCGCGTCCAGCACGATCGCGGACGCCTCGGAGCCGCCGAGCGACATGTTCGCCACCCGCGCCCCGTTGCGGCCGGCGTAGTTGATGCCCGCCACCTGGGCTGAGAACGGGCAGGCGCCGTTGTCGCCGCAGATTCGCACCGGCATCACCCGAACGCCGGGGGCGACGCCGACGATCCCGATCCCGTTGTTGCCGCGCGCGCCGATGGTGCCGGCCGTGTGCACGCCGTGGCCGTTGGCCAGGTCCGTCGGATCGTTGTCTTCGGGCGGGGCGGCGAGCGTGCCGCTCGGGTCAGACGCCAGGATCCCGCCGCCCGACGGCGCGCTGTCGCCGACGAAGTCCCAGCCGCGGATGTCGTCGTCGTAGCCGTTCTGGTCGTCGTCGATGCCATTGCCCGGGATTTCGCCCGGGTTTCGCCACGCGGCGTCCGCGAGGTCCGGGTGCTCGAAGCGGTAGCCGGTGTCCAGGTCGGCCACGATCGTCGAGGGCGTTCCGATCGACCGGTCCCAGGCGGCGACGGCGCCGATGTCGGCGCCGGCGAGGCCCGGGGAGCCGCCGATGCCGAGCCCGACGTTGCGCAGCCCCCAGAGCTGCCCGAAGGCAGGATCGTTTGGCACCGCCGTCGTGAACGAGAGCCCGTCCGGCTCGGCCGCCCGGACAGCGGGGTCGGCGCGCAGCGCGCGTGCCGCGCCAGCGACCGTCTGGCCCTGCCGCGGGGCTACGAGCTGGAACTCCGCGGCGCCCAGCGTGGCCATCGCCCTGGTGCCCGCCTCGGCGCGCGCGACCGCTCGGTCGGCCGCCGGCACGTCGGGCGCGAACGCGACGAGGATCCCCGGCGCTGCCGGGCGAGCGGCACGGCTGTCGTCGCGCGCATCGGCCCGCGCCGCGCCGGGGACGCCGATCAGTGCGCCGACGAGGGCAACCGTTCGGGCGAGGCGGAATGACCGGCGGAGCGCCATCGTCCGAAGCGTGCCAGACACCGCGAGGGGCCGGGGCCGGCATGCCCGCGGGCCGCGCCGACATGCGAAGCTCCGCACGCGGCGGCGAGCCGTGGGCCCTACGACGGAGGACCGCATGTTCGGGAACAAGAAGAAGAAGGCCATGAACCTCATGGAGCACGGCAGCAAGGGGGTCGGCACGATCACCGCCGTGCGCGACACCGGCGCGACGATCAACGACAACCCGCGCGTGACCATGAGCTTCCGGATCCAGCCGCTCGACGGCTCCCCGGCGTTCGATGCCGAGAAGACGACGACGGTCTCCCGCGTCCAGATCCCGCAGGCCGGCGCGCGCCACCCGGTCTGGTACGACCCGGCCGATCCGAATACGTTCGCCTACGCGACGATCGCCGACGAATCCGGCCGCCAGCAGATCGTCGCGATGTTCGGGCCGGAGGCCTTCGGCCCGGACGGCTCGGGCGTCGGGCTGCCCGCCGCGGCGTCCGCCGCGCCGGCGGCCGCGGCGGACGACCCGATCGAGAAGATCCGCAAGCTCTCCGAACTGCACGCCGCCGGCGTGCTCACCGACGAGGAGTTCGCGGCGAAGAAGGCCGACCTGCTCGGCGACGTCTGACCTGCCCGTCCCGCCAGAGGAGGCCGCCGTGTCCGAGCGCTGGTTCACCGACGAGGAACTGCGGGAGCTGTCCCGCCCGACGATGGATCGGGCGATCGCGGCGCTGGACGCAGGCGACGTCGAGGCCGCGCGCGGCCTCTGCGAGGCGATGAAGAGCGAGTGGCTCATGCTGCACGACCTCTACGCCGGATCGACCGCGGCGCTGCTGACCTTCATCAAGGACCGCCTCGGCGAGGAGGCCGTCGCCGAGGCGCACGAGGACTCGATGGAACGCGACTGGCGCCGGCAGGTCGAGCGGATCGCCGAGGTCGACCGGCGCACGCTCGTCTATCTGCTCGCGGCGACGTGGCGGGCGCACTCCACCTCGGGCGTCGGTCGGAACCCGGGCGCCTTCACGATCACCGAGGACGACGAGAAGGTCACCTTCGCGATGAACCCCTGCGGCTCCGGGCAGCGGCTGTGGCGCAACGGCCACTACGCCCGCCCGGACGGCTTCGCGCTGATGGAGGGCGCTCACGACTGGACCTACGGTCGCACGGGCTTCCCGATCTACTGCACGCACTGCGCGTTCATGAACGAACTGCTGCCGATCAAGTGGCTCGGGTTCCCGATCTACCCCAGCCACCCGCCGGACGATTTCGACCACGATCCCTGCGTCTGGCACTGGTACAAGGATCCGGCGGCGATCCCGGCCGAGCACTGGGAGCGCTACGGCCTCGAGAAGCCGTTGTGAGGGCGCTCGTCACCGGCGCCTGCGGCGGCCTCGGTCGCGCGATCGTGGCCGCGCTGGCCGACGCCGGCGGTCGGGTCGGGGCGTGCGACCTCCCGGAGGCGCTCGCCGCCGGGCCGCCGGACGGAGTCGCCGCGGCCGCGGCGTTCGACCTGCGCGACGCCGGCGCGGTCCGCGACGGGGTCGGGGAGATCGCCGCTGCGCTCGGCGGCCTCGACGCCGTGGTGGCGAACGCCGGCGTGGTCGACACGATCCACCGAGCCGACCGCTTCCCGCTCGCCGACTGGCAGGCCGATCTGGACGCGAACCTCACCGGCGCCTTCGTGCTGGCCCAGGCGGCCTGGCCGGCGCTGCGGGCCAGCGCCAAGGCGGGCGGGAGCCCCGCGATCGTGTTCGTCTCCTCCGCCGCAGCCGAACTCGGCCTGCCGGGCCAGGCCGCCTACGTGGCCTCGAAGGCCGGGGTCGCGGGCCTCGGTCGCACGCTGGCCGCGGAGTGGGGGCCGCGCGGCGTGCGCGTCAACGTCGTCATGCCGGGCGTGATCGGGACGCCGAAGGTGCTCGCGCTTCCCGAGCCGATGCGGCGCGCGATCGCCGGATCGGTGCCGCTCGGCCGCATCGGGACGCCCGGCGAAGTCGCAGCCACGATCGCCTTCCTGCTCTCGCCGGGCGCGGGCTACGTTCATGGCCAGGTGCTGCGCATCGACGGCGGCCTGGGCCT
>CAZEKK010000089.1:0-3143 GCA_964512905.1 uncultured Solirubrobacteraceae bacterium | reverse complement strand
GGCACGGGGTGTGCCGCCGCGCACACGGCAAACGTTCGGGTCGCGAATTGGGGGTTCCCTCGATGGCGGACGCACTCGCAGCGCCGATGCTGCGGCCACGTCGCATCGAACCCAGGAGGAACCGTCATGACCCGCACCATCCGCACCGCCGCCGTCGCCCTCGCCGCAGCCGCCGCCGTCGGCGGCGCGCTCGCCGGCCCCGCGGCGGCGAAGACCGTCGAGTACAAGGGCAAGACCGCCGGCGGCCACACGATCACCTTCAAGCGCAGCGGCAACAAGGTCTGGTGGATCTCCACCATGGTCCCGACGACCTGCCTGCCGATCGATCGGATCGGCGCGCGGGTGATCTCCGGCGCGGAGATCTACACCCCGCCGGGGTACGAGATCGTCGGCCGCAAGGTCGTCTTCGAGGACCTGCAGAAGCCGGCGCTTTGGTGGAAGGAGGTCACCAAGCACTACGAGGTGACGCTGCGGCGCGGCCCGCGCGGGGCGCTGAAGGGCAGCCTGCACCTGACGTTCTCGTTCATCGTCCCGACGTACCCCATGCCGACGATGATCACCTACGGGTGCGTGGGCAAGACCACGTTCACCGCCCGCCCGCGCTGACCTCCGCGCCGCGACGAGGCCGCCCCTCCGGGGGCGGCCTCGCGCGTGGCGCGGATCGGTGTGGCCGCCGCCCGCCCCGCCTGCGATGCTTGCCCGCATCGTGGCCGGAGGTGCGCCATCCACGCGGTGATCGCCGCGAGCGATTCGGTGGTCGAACTGTCGCGCATGCAGTTCGCCCTCACGTCGCTCTACCACTTCATCTTCGTCCCGCTGACGCTCGGCCTGGCGCCGCTCGTGGCGATCATGCAGACGGCGTGGTATCGCACCCGCGACGAGCGCTGGCTGCGGCTCACGCACTTCTTCGGGACGCTCTTCCTCATCAACTTCGCCATCGGTGCGGCCACCGGGCTCGTGCAGGAGTTCCAGTTCGGGATGAACTGGTCGCAGTACTCGAAGGTCGTGGGCGACGTCTTCGGCGCCCCCCTGGCGATGGAGGGACTCGCCGCCTTCTTCCTGGAGTCCACGTTCATCGGCCTGTGGGTGTTCGGCCGTGGCCGCCTGAGCCCGAAGGTCCACCTCGCGACGATCTGGCTCGTCGTCGCCGGGACCTGGCTCTCGTCGACCTTCATCCTGATCGCGAACTCGTGGATGCAGCACCCGGTCGGCTACACGATCAACCCGGAGACCGGACGGCCCCAGATGGACAGCATCTGGAAGGTGCTCGGGAACGAGTGGGCGTGGTGGGCAGTCGGCCACACCCTGCTCGCGGCGCTCATGACCGGGGCGTTCCTGGTCCTCGGCGTCGCCGCCTGGCACATCCTGCGCGGCCGCCAGGCCGACGTCTTCCGCCTCGCGGCCAAGCTGGCGCTGATCGTGGCCGTCCCCGTGACGGCGCTCAACCTCACGATCGGCAGCGAGTTCGGCGTGATCATCGCCGACCAGCAGCCGATGAAGATCGCCTCGGCCGAGGCGCTGTGGGAGACCGAGTCCGAAGCCGCCTTCTCGCTCTTCCAGATCGGCGGGTTCAGCCAGGACGATCCCGATCCCAGCTTCTCCATCGAGATCCCCGGGCTGCTGTCGTTCCTCGCGACGAACAGCTTCACCGGCACCGTGCAGGGACTCAACGACGTCCAGGCCGCCGAGCAGCAGCAGTTCGGGCCGGGCAAGTACATCCCGGACGTGCAGATGACCTACTGGTCGATCCGGATCATGGCCTACGCGGGGACGCTCTCGATGCTGATCGCGCTGCTCGGCTGGTGGCTGTGGCGGCGCAAGACGTTCGCGACGACCCGGTGGTACCTGTGGACCTGCGTCGGCGGGATCGCCCTCCCGTTCGTCTCGGCTGCGGCGGGCTGGGTGTTCACCGAGGCCGGCCGCCAGCCGTGGGCGGTGCAGGGGATCCTGAAGACCGAGGACGCGGTCACGCCCGGGCTGAGCACCGGGCAGGCGATCTTCAGCCTCGCGGTCTTCGTCGGCCTCTACATCGGGCTCGGCGTCGTGGACTTCTGGCTCATGCGCCGCTACGCCCGCAAGGACCTCCCCGACCCCGAGGCGCCCGAGGAGGCTGCCGCCGAGGATCACCCGCTGGTGAGCTACTGATGTCCCTCGCCGACCTCTGGTTCTTCCTGATCGCCTTCTTCTGGATGGGCTATCTGGTCCTCGAAGGCTTCGACTTCGGGGTGGGGATGCTGCTGCCGTTCCTCGGGCGCGACGAGGCCGACCGCGAGGAGATGCTCGAGGCGATCGGGCCGGTGTGGGACGGCAACGAGGTCTGGCTGATCGTGGCGGGCGGCGCCACCTTCGCGGCGTTCCCGGTCTGGTACGCGGGCCTCTTCTCCGCTGCGTACGTCTGGCTCGTGATCGCGCTGCTGGCGCTGATCCTGCGGGCGGTCTCGTTCGAGTGGGGCGCCAAGAGCGACCACCCGCGCTGGCGGCGGACCTGGATGTGGGCCAACGCCGGCGGCAGCCTGCTGGTGCCGCTGCTGTGGGGCGTGGCGCTGTCGGCCACGCTGGCCGGCCTGCCGTTCGACGCCAAGCAGGACTTCACCGGGTCGCCGCTGGACTTCCTCGGGTGGTACTCCCTGCTCGGGGGCGCGGCGCTCGTCGTGCTCTGCCTGGCCCACGGCGCGACCTTCCTGGCGATCAAGTGCGGGCCGGACCTCGCCGGGCGCGCCCGGGCGCTCGGCGCGCGCCTGACGCCGGCGGCCGCCGTGCTCGCCGCAGGCTGGGTCGTCGCCACCGTCGCGGTTGCCGTCGACGGGAACGAGCGCTCGGCCGTCGCCGTCGCGGTCCCCGCTGCGCTGGCGATCGCGGGCGCCGTTGCCGCGGTGGCGCTCACCCGCGCCGGTCGCGACGGGTGGGCCTTCACGGCGACCGCCGCGGCCATCGCCTTCGCGGTGGTCACGCTCTTCCTCGGCCTCTATCCGCGCGTGCTCGTCTCGGACCCGGCCTTCGCGAACAGCCTCACCGTGGGCAACGCGTCGTCATCGCAGTACACGCTGGAGGTCATGACCTGGGTCGCGGTCTTCGTCGCGCCGGTGGTGCTCGCCTACCAGGCGTGGACGTATCGAGTGTTCCGGCGCCGGCTGAACCACTGA
>CAZEKK010000088.1:1254-9521 GCA_964512905.1 uncultured Solirubrobacteraceae bacterium | reverse complement strand
GCTCCACCTCGGCCCCTACCTGCTGCTCGCGGAGGCCCGCCTGTTCATCCTGAACCGGCCGGTCGGCGACCGGCGGCACCGGCAGCGGACGCCGCTGCGCGACATGCGCCGGCTACGAATCATGTGGGTCGGGATGGCTCCCGTCTACGCGCTGGCCTGCCTGAAGGCCGTGGCTGGCGGCCCGCGCCGCAAGCCCGTGTACCGGGTCACCCGCAAGTCCACCGAGACGCGCTGGTACTGGCGCGAGACACTCCCCCAAGCCGTCCTGGCCTGCGTCGTGCCGGCCGCGCTGATCGTCTCGGCCGCCGTCGGCACGCTCCCGGCGACCGTCATCACGATCTGTGCCTGCTACTGGGGGATCGTCGGGTGCGCGGCCATGGCCGGGTTCGTGACCCGCGGGTGGTTCGGCCTGTCGCCGCTGCAGGTGCTGCGCGGCGCGGTGCATCGCGAGTACCGCCACGGGGATTCGAACCCCGGTTTCCGCCGTGAGAGGGCGGCGTCCTAGTCCCCTAGACGATGGCGGCGGGAACGCGGGATACCGTAGCAATCCAGCCGTGATCTGCGGGCCAGCCCCAGTTGCGGCAGCGGGCGTGACAGGCGATGCTCTGCAGTCATGTGGATCGCCCTCGCGGCCGTCGGTGTGCTGCTCGTCGCCGTCGTGGTCTACGACCTCGTCCAGCGCCGCCACGCGATCCTGCGCAACTTCCCGATCATCGGGCACTTCCGCTACCTCCTCGAGATGGTCGGGCCGGAGCTGCGGCAGTACATCGTCACCGGCAACGACGACGAGCGGCCGTTCAGCCGCGACCAGCGCCGCTGGATCTACGCCTCCGCCAAGCGCCAGGACAACCGCTTCGGATTCGGCTCCGACAACGAGATGGAGGCCGCGCCCGACTACCTGATCATCCGCCACGTCGCCTTCCCGCCGCCGGCGCCGCCGCCCGGCGCGCCCGGCACCCCGCCGGAGTTCGCGGTCCCCGCGGGCACGGTGTGGGGGGAGGCCCGCGGCCGGCGTCACGCCTTCCGCCCGCCGTCGATCGTCAACATCTCGGGCATGAGCTTCGGAGCCCTCAGCGGGCGGGCGATCGAGGCGATGAACCGCGGCTGCGCGACGGCGGGCGCGCTGCAGACGACCGGGGAGGGCGGGATCGCCCCGGCACACCTCCACGGCGGCGACCTGATCTTCCAGGTCGGAACCGGGTACTTCGGGTGCCGCGACGCGCGGGGCCGGTTCGACCTCGAGGCGCTCGCCGACCTCGTCGCCGCCCACCCGGTCCGGGCGATCGAGTTCAAGCTCAGCCAGGGCGCCAAGCCCGGCCACGGCGGCCTGCTGCCCGGAGCGAAGGTCACGCCCGAGATCGCCCGGATCCGCGGCGTGCCGGAGGGCGTCGACTGCGTCAGCCCGCCGTACCACTCGGCCTTCGACGATGTCGCGTCGATGCTCGACGTCATCGAGGGCGCAGCCGAGCGCACGGGCCTGCCCGTCGGGATCAAGTCCGCGGTCGGCGACGACGGCTTCTGGGAGGACCTGGCCGAGCGGATGGCCGCGACCGGCACGGGCGTCGACTTCGTCACGATCGACGGCGGCGAGGGCGGCACCGGCGCCGCGCCGCTGGTGTTCTCCGACCACGTCGCCTTCCCGTTCAAGATGGCGATGGCCCGCGCGTACGCCGCCTTCGCGCGCCGCGGCCTGGCCGAGCAGGTCGCGTTCGCCGGCGCCGGCAAGCTCGGCTTCCCCGAGGCGGCCATGTTCGCCTTCGCGCTTGGCTGCGACACCGTCAACGTCGGCCGGGAGGCGATGATGGCCGCCGGCTGCATCCAGGCCCAGCGCTGCCACACCGGCCGCTGCCCGACCGGCGTCGCGACGCAGTCCAGGCGGCTGGCGCGGGGCCTGGACCCGCTGACGAAGGGCGAGCGGGTCGCGGACTACCTCGTCGTCCTGCGGCGCGAGGTCATGCAGCTCAGCCGGGCGTGCGGGGCGATCCACCCGGCGCTCGTGACCCCCGACCGCCTCGAACTGCTCGACGGGCGCTTCGGGTCGCGGTCGGTGGCCGAGGTGTTCGGGTACGAACCCGGCTGGACGGCCCCGTCGCCGCAGCGCGCCGCCGAGATCGCGGCGCTGATGGCCGGCCCATCCGAGCCCGCTGAACGCCTGGCGGCGGCCTCCGGCTGAGCGGGCCGCGCCCCAGGGGGTGCGCTATCGTCGCGGGCCGCGCGGTTGTGGCGGAATTGGTAGACGCGCAGGCTTCAGGTGCCTGTGGGGGCAACCCCGTGGAGGTTCGAGTCCTCTCAACCGCATCAAGCCGCCACCCCGGAGTGGTGCGACGGCGGCGCGCTGCCACGCCTAGACTCCTCGCGCTATGAGACTGCCCGCCCGCCTTGCCACCGCCGCAGCCTGCGCCGCCGCCGTTCTGGCCGCCGCTGCCCCCGCCCACGCCGGCTCGACCCGCACGGCCAACACGCCGGCCCAGATCGACGCCTACGTCGCCTCCGGGAAGTACGCCAAGGCGCTTGCCGCCGGCTACCGCACCGCCACCGCGGCGTTGACCGCGCGCCTGGCCAAGCGCCCGGCGGTCCGGAAGCCGGCCGTGGTCCTCGACATCGACGAGACGACGCTCTCCAACATGGCCTGCCTGAAGGCCGCCGGCTACGAGCTCATCGGCCTGGCGACCTGCGTCGTGGAGAAGCGCGGCACGGCGATCGGGTCGGCCCGGGCGTTCATCAAGTTCGCCCAGCGTCGCGGCGTGAAGGTCGTGTTCATCACCGGCCGCGCCGACGCGCTGCGCAAGGTGACGCTCGAGAACCTCAAGGCGCAGGGGATCACCGGCACGTTCGAGCTCGTCACCCAGCCCGCCACCTACACGCAGGACTCGAAGGTCCCGTACAAGTCGGGCGCCCGGCGCGCGCTGACCCGGCGGGGCTTCAAGGTCGTCGTCAACGTGGGCGACCAGCAGTCCGATCTGGCCGGCGGGTTTGCGCAGCGCACGGTGAAGCTCCCGAACCCGGTCTATCTGACGACCTGACGGCCGGTCAGCCGCCGAGAGCGCGCGCGACGGCGGCTGCCGTCGCGGCGACGACCACGACCACGAGGACCGGGGCGCGCAGCGCCATCGCGGCTCCGGCGGCAGCGAGGCCAACGGCGCGGGCGTCGAGCACCCACTGCCGCCCGTCGGCGAACGCCTGCGTGACGATCAGGGCCGCGAGCAGGGCCGGGGCGAGCAGCGTCACGGCGCCGAGCACCCGTGGCGGGAGCGGCCGGCCTCCGAGCAGCACCGGCCCGAGTCCCTTGAGCACGACGGTGCCGGCACCGACCCCGGCGACCACGATCCAGGCCGTGCTCACGGCGCCTCCGCGTCCGGCGGATCCACGGCGGCCACCGGCCGGCAAAGCCCGGCCAGGCTGACGAGGCCCGCCGCCACGATCGGCAGCCCGACCGGGAGGACCGGCACGAGCGCCAGGGCCTCGGCGCCGCCGCCCAGCGCCGCCGCGACGCCGCGACGATCGTGGACCTGCCGCACGAGCAGCGCCAGGAACAGCGCCGGGAACGCCGCGTCGAGTCCGTAGTTCTGGGGGTCGCCCAGCACGTCGCCGCCGAGCACGCCGGCCGCCGTGCCGACGTTCCACGCCGCGAAGAGCGTCGCGCCGGCGCCGAGCAGGAGCCGACGGTCATGGCGGCCGGGTCCGGTCACGCTCACGGCCCAGGACTCGTCGACCACGAGCTGGCCCTCGGCCAGGCGACGGGCCCAGCCGCCGCGCAGCACCGAGGCGACGGACACACCGATCGCGGCGTAGCGCGCGTTGAGCATGAGCGCGGCAGCGATGGCGGCCCCGGCCGTGCCGCCGGTGTTCAGGATGGAGGCCGACGCGAACTGGGCGGAGCCGGCGAAGGTCGTCAGCGACATGAGGATCGCCGCCGGACCCGGGAACCCCGCGGAGGTAGCCAGCAGCCCGAAGGCGATGCCGAACGGAAGCACCGCGGCGGCGAGGGGAGCGGCCGCCCGAACGCCGTCGCGCAGCGTCGGGTCCATCACGTCGGCACGGCGGGCACGAGCGCGCGCTCCCCGCCTTCGGAGTCGACCACCGCGCCGAACCGTCGCATCGACAGCACGGTAGTGGAGGCAGGAGCTCCCCGGCCCGCCGCGTAGTGTGGCCGCGATGGCACGGCCTTCCGCCTTCGTCTACCTGCTGCGCTGCCGCGACGGGTCGCTCTATGCCGGCTGGACGACCGACGTCGACCGCCGCGTCGCCGAGCACCAGGCCGGACGCGGGGGCCGCTACACCGCCAGCCACCTCCCCGTCGTGCTGGCCGCGGCGTTCCCGATGCCCGACGCGACGACCGCCCGTCGCGAGGAGGCCCGGATCAAGCGGCTGCGCCGGGCCGACAAGGAGGACCTGGTGCGCGCCGGACGCGACGGCGATCAGGCGAGCTCGGGCGGCGCGTCGTCGACCCAGTCGCGTGTCACGTAGAGCCAGAACGCCAAGCCCGCCCAGCGTCCGTACCGCCGGAAGCGGCGCTCGATGGTCCGGTCCGACGCCCGCCTGCCGTGGTGACGTGCGTACGTTGGACGCGTCCAGGAGTCGAGCACGAGAAAGGCCGTGCGACCGATCAGCAGCATGATGTGCGCGCTGGCGTAGGGGCCGACCCCCGGAAGCTCCTCGAGGCGGGCGCGCAGGACGTCGTCGGGCAGCTCCTCCTGCGGCGCGGCGGCGAGCGCCTCGAGGTCCAGCGCGCCGCCGGCGACGTCGGCCGCGATGCGGCGCAGGTAGTCCCCGCGGTAGCCGGCCCGGGCGACGTCGCGGTAGAAGGACGCGGGCGCCTGCGCCATCGCCACCGGATCGGGGAAGGCGCGGCCTGCCGGTCCGGCGGCCGGCGCCCCCGGCGCCTGGACGCCGAGGTGCTCGACGATCGCGCCCACCATCCGCTCCGTTCCCGACCACGCGCAGTTGGTCGTGCAGACGGTCTTGACGACGTCCTCGAAGACGGTCGGGCTGCGCATGAGCCGCCCTGCCCCGGCGGCGGCGAAGCCCAGATCGGGGTCGCCGGCCACGCGGGCATAGAAGGGCGAGAGATCCGCGTCGAGGCGCAGCATGTGACGGACGACCGCTTCGAGCGCTGCCGCCGCCGCGCGGCCCGGACGCCGGCCGGTCGCCTCGAGCGCGAGCGAGCCGGAGCCGTCCGGACGCAGCGCCACCGTCCGCGCGCCGCCCGGGACCGGGAGCGTCGCCGTGAGGACGCCGGCGCCGACTTCGAGCGGCGGGAGGTCGGTGAGGCCGTGGCCGTTCAGCGTCCGCAGCCAGCTGACCGGCTCGCCCGCCGGGCCGCGGAGCGCGATCGTGGCGAGGCGGTGGGCGGCGGGCACTGCCGCAGACCATAGAGCCACGGCCGCACGACGGCCCGGCGGCGCCCTGCGAACCCGCGAGCCCGTAGGGTGCCGCGCATGAACCTGCGCATCCCCGCCGCCGCAGCCGCCGCCGCACTCTCCCTCGGCGCCCTGGCTGCCTGCGGCGACGACGACTCCGCGACCACGACCACGACCGCGCCGCCGGCCGACGCGGCCACCGTCGCCGGCGACGCCAAGGCGCCGGCGATCCCGTTCCCGTCGGGGCCGGCCCCCAAGCGCCTGGTCGTGCGCGACCTCAAGACCGGCACGGGCGCGGTCGCCAAGCCCGGCGACCTGGTGACGGTCAACTACGTCGGCGCCTCGCTGAGCACGAAGAAGGTGTTCGACCAGTCCTACGGGCGCGAGCCCTTCATCTTCGGCCTCGGCGCCAGCCAGGTCATCAAGGGCTGGGACCAGGGCGTGGCCGGGATGCGGGTCGGCGGCCGGCGCCTGCTCGTGATCCCGCCGGCCCTCGGCTACGGCGCCCAGGGCCAGC
This sequence comes from uncultured Solirubrobacteraceae bacterium, assembly GCA_964512905.1. Classification (GTDB taxonomy): domain Bacteria; phylum Actinomycetota; class Thermoleophilia; order Solirubrobacterales; family Solirubrobacteraceae; genus CANJIV01. Next base: position 3,644 of record CAZEKK010000088.1, on the reverse strand, counting down.
CGCCGGACATCGGGCCCAACGAGACGCTCGTCTTCGTCGTGGACCTGCTCGGCGTGCAGGCGGGGTAGGCGTCAGAGCGGAGCGCCGCGAGCGCGGCGGCCCGAAGCCGCCGCGCTCGTGATGATGGCTGCGCGCCCAGTCAGCGCCGGACGGCGCCGATGCGCGTGAGCGCGATCGTGTAGCGGATGGTGGTCGTGTACTGCGTGTCGCCGGAGGCGCGCGACTCGCGCGCGGTCGCGATCACGATGTGCTTGCGATCGCGCCCGAGCAGGTCGGCGATCGGCAGCCGCTGGCCGACCTCGCGGTAGTTCGCGGAGTCGAGGATGGTCGGCCAGCTCCGGCCCGCGGCCGGGCAGCGCCGGAACGGCCCGAGCGGCGCGACGATGGACTGCTCGAGGCGGATGAAGTCCTTGCGGCGCGTGCTGTAGGTCAGGTCGGCGTAGAACGTCGAGCGCTTCGTCCCGCAGTCCGGCGCCCTGGGGGCCTCGCCGCCAGTCCCGTCGCCGGCCGAGCACGGCTCGCCCTCGCCGACCGTCATGACGCCCTTGCGGGTGATCGTGGCGTCGAGATCGAACGGGACGCCGAAGCGCTTGCCGGTGCGGATCAGCGGCGTCGTGCCCCCGAACACCGCGATGTGCGCGACGGTCGGGCGCGACCGGAAACGCACCACCTCGGTGCCCTGGCCCCTCATGTCGGCGTCGCAGCGGCCCTGCTTGACGTGATTCGTGGACCACGAGTTCGTCTGGACGCCCTCGACCTCGAGCTTGAACGTCGCGGCCTTGTATCCGAACGCGCCGTGCGCGGGCGCCGCGGCGAGGGCGACGCCGGCAGCAGCGGCGGCCAGGATGGCGATGGTGGTCTTCATGTCTCCTCGATTCCGTTGGGGTGCGGCCGGGGTTGGCCTGTACCTCACGGCAGGGAGGATCGCCGCTGGCCGGCGCGCCGCCATCGGGGTGCTCCCTAGACCTCCACCCCAAGATCGGGGGCTGCGCCGACCGTCGCGCCGCGCATCGCGGGCGGCGGCGCTAGCGCCGCGTGAAAGCGACGGAGCGGACCGCCGAGCGGTTGCCGGCGGCGTCGGTCGCGGTCACCGCCGCGCGGTAGGCGCCGGCGGGCAGGCGCCGGCGCTTGGCGTCGCGGGACGGCAGGGCGATCCGCAGCGTCGCCTTCGCGCCCGCGCGGCGCGTGAGCGTCACGACCGCGGCCCAGCGCGTGCAGCGCGGCCGGATGCGGTTGGCGCGCACAGGCGGACGGCAGGCGCGCCCGACGCGCCGTCCGGGGCGGGCGCGCTCGACACGCACCGAGATCCGGGCCGCCTCGGAGACGCCGAGCACCAGGGATCCGCCCGATCGCCGCACGGTGACGGTCGGCGCGGTGCGGTCGCCGCCGCCGCCCCCGAGTCGGCGGCGCTGCTTGAAGAGCGTCACCGCCGCCGCTGCGTCGACGATGCCGCCGCTCGCCGACTTGCCCGCCCACGCGGGCGCCTTGCGCGCGCTGTCGACGATCGCGGCCCGCACCTCGGCGGGCGAGGCGGCCGGGTCGATGCCGAAGAGGATCGTCGCCACGCCCGCGGCCGTGGGCGCGGCGAAGCTCGTGGCGCACGCCGTCGGAACGAAGGCGCCGCCGTTCGCGGTCGTGACGCTGTTCTGCGTCGGGACGGCCACGTCGACGGTTCGCGCCCCGAACGCGCCGCAGTCCAGCCCATCGTTCGGCGCCGAGGTCGACACGCACAGCACGTTGGGCGCGTCGAGGTTGCACGGCTGGGGATCGGTCGGATCCGCGTCGACCGCGCCGCCGTTCCCCGACGGGATCGTCACGAACAGGACGCTGGGGTGCGCGGTGATGGCGGTGCGGAACTTCGCTTCCAGGTCCGCCGAGGTGCCCGACAGCCAGCTGAAGCTCGCGACCCGCACGCCGCGGGCGGCGGCCCAGTCGATCGCCGCGGCCTGAACGTACTGGAAGCAGTTGTCGGCCGGCCAGCAGGTGCGCAGGACGACGAACCGCGCGTTCGGGGCGACACCCGCCCCGCCGGCGCCGTTGTTCCACGCCGCACCGAGCACCCCCGCGACGAGCGTGCCGTGGCCGTCCGTGTCGGAGGGGTCGGCGTCCGGAACGAGATTGGGCGGCGCGAGCGTCCCGATGAGGTCCCAGCCGGCCGCCCCCGCCGCGACGTTCGGCAGGCCGCCGACGCCGTCCGCGTCCGGCGGCGCGACGGCGGACGGGAGCGCGAACAGCCGGGGCTTGAGGTCGGGGTGGACGAGGTCCATCCCGGTGTCGGCGACGAGCACCGGGACGTCGGCGAGCGGGCGGCCGGCGAGATCGAGCGCCTGGGGAACCCGCATGATCGACAGCGGCTGCTGCCCGGCGGCTTGGGGATCGGCGGGCGCCGC
>CAZEKK010000088.1:0-1154 GCA_964512905.1 uncultured Solirubrobacteraceae bacterium | reverse complement strand
GGGGGCGCAGCGGCGCGCCCGAGGCCCTCAGGCGGTGACGAGGTTCACGACCTCGCCGCCGCCGGCGACGGGCGGGCCGACGAGGCCGCCCTCGATGGCGTCCTTGCTCATGAGCGAGTCGACGAAGCGGCTGCACGCCTCCTCGGACTCCCACACCGCGGCGATGAGGATGCCCTCGTCGGCCTCCGCAGCCACGTGGTAGATCTGGCCCTCGGGCAGGCCGTCCGGATGCGCGACCGCGAGTGTCGCGCGGTACTGCTCCTCGGTGCCGCCCGGCCAGAAGTGCGTCAGCAGAAAGGCCACGTCAGATCCTCCTCCTCGTAGGGTGCCGGATGCCGACCCTAGCCGAGGCGCCGTCGCTGCGGTGAACGGATCGTGAAGCGACCCCGCCGGCCAACGACAGCGGCCCGCCGAAGCGGGCCGCTGGAACGGCGATCCGGGCGGACGCCCGGATGCGGCCTAGATGACCGAGACGTTGACGGCCTTGGGGCCCTTGTCGCCGGCCTCGGCGTCGTAGGAGACCTTGGCGCCCTCGGCGAGCGACTTGTAGCCCTCGCCGGCGATGCCCTGGTGGTGGACGAAGAGATCCTTGCCCGGCTCATCGGGCGTGATGAAGCCAAAGCCCTTCTCGTCGCTGAACCACTTCACGGTTCCAGTTGCCATTGCTGTGTACCTCCTGTGCAGGCGAAACGCGGAGGTGCTGGAAGCAACGACTGCGGACGCTGACACTTCAGTTGCCGGGCCCAGTGCCCGGCGTGGGTCACGGATGCTACCCGAACCCGGCGTTCGCCCGCCCCGTGTACTGTTGACGGCATCGCTGTGACCCCAGATCCCGCCGCGCCGCCGCGCTTCTTCCTTCCCGGCGTCGCCGCCTCCGCGGAGGAGCGCGAGTACCGACGGCTGCAGGACTGCGCGCACCGTGAGACCGGGGTGCGCCCCGCCGAGCGCCGCATCCGCCAGCTCGACTGCCGCATCGGCGCCCGCGACTGCCTGATCGAGGTTGGCGCGCCCGACCCAGTCGCCGGCGCCGACGTCGTCGCGATCATCGACCTCGGCCGCCATCTCCCCTACGGCGTCTTCACCGCGGCCTGCACCGACGCCACCGCCTACCACGTCGGCAAGCGGGTCTACAGCGTGACCGACTTCGCCTGACC
>CAZEKK010000087.1:6490-9596 GCA_964512905.1 uncultured Solirubrobacteraceae bacterium | reverse complement strand
CCGCTACCGCCACGAGATCCAGGCGGGCATGATCGGCGTGAACATCGGCGTCGCCGCGCCGGGGGCGTTCTTCCCGTTCTCCGGCTGGAAGGACTCGTTCCTCGGCGACCTGCACGCCCACGGCCCCGACGCGGTGGACTTCTTCACCCGCAAGAAGACCGTCACGTCGCGCTGGTACTCCTCCGGGCAGGGCCACGGGGAGTACTTCGTCGAGAGCTGAGCCGGCGGGCGCCGCCCGGCAGCGCCATCCGCCCCGTCAGGGGCGGCGGACGGGCAGCGCCAGCACGGCCTGGGCGAACACCTCGGCGCCGGCCTGCGAGAGGTGGATGCCGAGGTCACCCTCGACCGTCCACGGCCGCTTGTCCGACCCGAGATAGCTCGACCCGCAGAACTCCCTGGGGTTGAGCCCCTTGAGCGTCCACTGGCTGATGTCGGCCTGGCGGCTGGCGCCGTCCACGCGGACCTTGGTGAAGGGTGTCGAGCCGCAGTCCAAGGGCCCCCCGTTGCCGATCGTGGTCCCGTTGACGTTGCGCAGCGGCATCCCGACGTTGAAGCGGGGCGGCCGCATGACGAGCAGGCGGCGGGCGCCGTCGGTGCCGAGGCGCGCCTTGGCCGTGCGCACCGCCGCCTCGAGCTCGGCGTTGACCTGCCCCAGGATCCACTCGCTCTCGTAGTACTTGAACGTGGAGATCGCCGGCACCGCGGTGTGGTAGAGCGCGAGCACGACCTGAGCGTTGCGGGCGCCGTTCACCACGTCGGTCAAGATGCTGGCCATGTGCTTCTCGATCCCGACCTCGTCGATGTAGCGCCGGACGCACTGCTGCATCGAGGCGACCGGAAGCGCGGCGCACAGGGCGCCCGAGCCGATCAGGACGGTGCTCAGCAGCGGGTTCGCCCCCAGGCTCGCCACGACGAGATCGGGGCTGTCCGCGACGATGGAGTCCAAGAGCGGCCGGTAGGGCTGGCCGCGATCCCAGTCCTCGGCGTGCGCCCCGGCCACCGCCAGGTTCTTGAACTGCCCGGGCCGGGTCAGCCCCAGGCGCCGGGCGAGCTGCGCCGGCCACGCGGCGGCGTTGCCGTACCCGTAGTCGGGCAGGAACTGCGGCGCGCCAGCCGCCCCGTCGCGGCCCGGGGCGTTCGCCGAGCACGCGTTGTTCGACGGGGCCGCCTTCGGCCGGCAGGCCGTGAGGCGCAAGGCGGACATCTGCTCGCCGTTGGCGTAGATCCCCCATCCCGAGGCGATGGAGTCCCCGAAGGCGCGCAGCTTGAAGGGCTGGACTGAGAGCTCGACCGGCGTCGGCGCGATCGCCGCCGCCGACGCCGCCGCGGTCGTGGCCGCCACCGTGAAGCCGTCTCGGCCCACGTAGCCCGCGTCGGGGCGATAGGTCACGCGCAGGATCCCGCCGGCGTCCCGCGCGGCTCCCAGGCTCCCGTGGTCGGGCTGGGAGGCGATCCGGAGATCGACGTCCTCGCCCATGCACGTCACCACCACCGGCTCGCCCCGCTCGTAGTTGACGTCGGCCTCGAAGCGGGCGCACCGCGGCCGTGCGACCGCCGGGAGGGCGGCCACGCGCGTCCACGGCACCGACCGCTGGGCCTCCGCGTCGCCCTCGCTGTCCTCCGCCGCGCGATCGTCGTCGAGGTTGAGCACACCCCGCGCCGCCAAGCCGAGCCCGATCCGGCCTGAGCTACGGGTTCCGGTCACGAGGTCGCTGGCGGGCCGCGGAAGCACGACGCGATGGATCAGGGTGACGCCCACCCCGGGCGCGCGCAGGAGCAGCGGGTTGCGGTCGCGCACGGTCGCGAGAAGGCGGCCGCTCGTGCGCCCGACCAGCCGGACGCGCAGCGTGCCCGTGAAGGTCGCGACCGCGTCGTCGGCCCGCGCCGCAGCGGACGCCGGCAGCTCGGCGTAGCGGACCGGCACGTCGAGCACGAGCCGCCCGGCGTCGGGTCCGGTGGACGGCAGATAGCCGCGCGTCGCGCCGATCTCCGTGCGCCCGGCCAGCGGCCCGTCCGCCTGCGCGGCGGCCGGCCAGGCGGCGAGCGCGGCTGCGGCCACCCAGGCCGCTGCCGCCGCACACGATGCGTTTACCCAGACCGTCCGTCGCGCCACGCCCGCTCTCCTTCGTCGCTTGCCTCCGAGCGGGCCGAAGGTACTACGCGGCTCGGCCCGCTGCGCCGGGCACGAGCGCCCCGACGAGCAGGTCGACGAGGCGCCCCGCGAACTCGCCGTCGGGATCCTTGTCCGGGTTGAAGCACGTCACGTTGGCGCCCAGGCAGCCCGGCGAGGCGGCGAGCGGGCCCATGAGCGCCGCCAGGTCCTCCCACGAGAGGCCGCCGGGCATCAGGTAGTCCGTCGCCGGCATCGCGGCCTGGTCGAGCACGTCGACGTCGACGTGCAGCCAGAAGCCCGCGCCCGCGCCGGCGAGGCGCCGGGCAGCACCGGCTCCGACCGTTGCGGGGCCCGCCGCCCGCACGCCGTCGGCGTCGACCACACTGAGGCCGGCGATGTCCTCGGGCGCCGGGTGGCCGAGGGCGAGCGCCTCCTCGCGATCGCGGAAGCCGAGGATCTCCACGTCGTCCGCAGCGAGGATCGGCCCGCCACCGGCGGCGAGGGCCCAGGCGTCGGGACCGCGGCCGAGGACCACCGAGACCGGCATGTCGGCGGCCTCACCCGTCGGCGACGTCGTGCCGTCGTAGAGGTCGAGGTGACCATCGAGGTAGGCCAGCCCAGTGCGACCGGCAGCGTCCCGCAGGCCGCCGAGCGCCCCGGGAACCAGCGTGCAGCAGCCGCCGAGGACGAGCGGACGCTCGCCCGCCGCGACGATGCCCCGGACCGCCTGGCGCACCGCGGTCGTCGTCGCCGCGACATCCGGCCACGCGACGACGCCGGTGCCGGGGTCGCGCGCGTCGCCGCGGATCCGGACGTCGAGGTCGCCGGCGTCGCGGGCGCGCAGGCGATCGGCCAGCCCCGCCGCCCGCAGCGCCGGCGGCCCGTGCTCGGTGCCCCCGGCGCGGCCCACGCTGTCGACCGGGACGCCCAGCAGCGTCCACCGGGCCCTCGGCGTCACCGCTCGTCCGCGCGCCGCGCCGCCGTCATCGCCGC
>CAZEKK010000087.1:2095-6390 GCA_964512905.1 uncultured Solirubrobacteraceae bacterium | reverse complement strand
AGCGGAGAGGGCGGGATTCGAACCCGCGATGGAGCGTGAACCCCATACTCGCTTAGCAGGCGAGTGCCTTCAGCCACTCGGCCACCTCTCCGGGCAGCGGGGCCAGTGTAAAGCCTTGCCGCCCCGCCGCCGATACGTGATGAGACGGGAGTCGCACGCGCGGCCGGATGCCCCGGCGGCCCCCCGACCAGGCCTGCAGCACCCATCCAATGTTGGACCGGACCAGCCCTGCCACTTCCGAGGCGATGACCGCGGTCTCGCGGCTGCTCGGGCGCGCCGTCGACGCGAGCGGACCAGACGTGGTCCGGCGCGCCCTGCTGCGCGAGGCGTGCGGACTGCTCGCCCTGCCGGTCGCGGCGGTCCTGCGCACGGAGGGGACCGGCCGCGGGCAGCGGCGCCTGCGCATCGCCGCGGCGAGCCCGCAGGCGCCGACGGCGCCGCCGATCGACCTCGTCGCCGTCCCGGCCGTCGCCGAGGTCGCCGACGGACGCGCCCCCCTGCTGCGCCTGCGCCGCAGCGACGCCGCCGGGCTGGCCGCGGCGCTGGGCATCGGCAGCGACGGCTTCGGAGAGCTCGTGCTCGTCGGCATGCGGGCCGAGAGCGACGGGGGGCACGTGCTCGCGCTCGCCACGGCTCCGGGCCGTGCCCTCACGGACGCCGAGCTCGACGTGGCCGTCGCCCTCGCCGACGCCGCAGCGGCGAGCCTGGCCCAGCTGCACCTGGCGGAGCAGAGTGCCGGGCACCGCGCCCAGCGGGCGACGCTGGCGCGAGCCGCCGGCGCCCTGAAGGAGAGCCTCGACCTCTCGGAGGCCCTGACCGCGATCTGCCGCGAGGCGGCGGCCATCCTCGACGCCGACAACGCGGCGGTCTACCGGGGCACGGCGCGGGAGGGCGTCACGCTCGAGGCCGCCTGGAACTTCCCGCCCGAGCTGCTCGGGACCCGCTTTCCGCCCGGCGTCGACATGGCCGGCAAGGCCGTGGAGATCGGGCGCTCGGTGCTCACGAACGAGTACCAGCGGATCGCCAGCCCGCCGCCGGGGGCCCCGTTCGTCCACGTCCAGGGCTGCCTCGCCGTCCCGCTGCGCTGGGACGGCCAGATCCGCGGCGTGCTCACCGCCTCCTACACCCGCCCCTACCCGGTCACCTCCGACCACCTCAAGATCCTCGAGCCGTTCGCCGAACTCGTTGCGGCGGCGTACCGCAACGCCTCCGAGATCGCCGGCCTGGCCCGAGCCGCGCACACCGACTCGCTGACCGGGTGCCTGAACCACGCCGCCATGCACAAGGCGATCGAGCGCGAGATCGGCCGTTCGACGCGCAGCGGCCGGCCGCTCGCGCTCGCCCTCATCGACCTCGACGACTTCAAGCAGATCAACGACGAGCGCGGCCACCTCGGCGGCGACGAGGTGCTGCGCGCCGTCGGCCTGGCGCTGCGGCAGTCGATCCGCCCGTATGACGCCGTCGCCCGCTACGGCGGCGACGAGTTCGCGATCATCGCCGCGGACGCCACCGAGGCGTCGGTCGCGGACCTGGCCCGTCGCGCGCTGGCCCGCATCAGCGCTGCGATCGCGGCGAGCGACGGCGGTCGACCGGCGACCCGCGCCACCGCCGGCGTGGCCGAGTGGGCGCCCGGCATGACCGTGGTCGACCTGATCCAGCAGGCCGACCAGGCGCTGCTGCTGGGGAAGCTCGACGGGCGCAAGGGCACCGTGATCCCGGCGAGCACGACGCCGCCGCCCGACGACGCTCCGCTGCCGCTGGCGGCCCGTGCCGAGCGCCCCGCGGCGGCGCTGCCCGGCGCCGATCCGTGGCCGGCCGCCGAGGCGCGCCAGGCCGAACGCCTGCGCCGGCGGACCCGCCACCTGGCGGTGGCGAGCGAGCTGGGGACACGGATCGCCGCCATGACCGAGATCCAGCCGATCCTCGACGCCGCCGTCGAGGAACTGCAGGACGGCTTCGGGTTCGACCTCGCGGAGATCGTGCGGATCCGCGAGGACGGCTACGTCGAGTGCGCAGCGGCCCTCGGCCCCGCGATCGATCGCGATGGCACCCGCCCGCACGAGTGGGCGATGCCGCGGAGCGCCGGCATCATCGGCCGCTCCCTGCGCGAGCGGCGGGTGATCGCCGTGGGGGACGTCAGCACCGATCACGACTTCGTCATGAACGCCGACGTCGCGGCGACCCAGTCGCAGCTCGTCGCGCCGGTCTGGGTCGGCGACCGGCTCTGGGGCGCGGTGAGCCTCGAGGACTCCCGGCTGCAGGCCTTCGACGAGGACGACAGCCAGATCATCCGGACGATCGCCGACCAGGTGGGCGCTGCGCTCCGCGGCGCCGTCCTGTACGAGCAGCTCGATCGCGCCTACCTCGGCACTGCGGAGGCGCTGAGCGCCGCCCTCGAGGCCAAGAACTCGTTCACCGCGGAGCACGCCCGCTCGATCGCCCGCCACGCGACCGAGGTCGGGCGGCGGCTCGGGTTCACGGACCGCGACCTGCGCGACCTGCGCTACGGCGCGGTCTTCCACGACATCGGCAAGATCGCCGTGCCCGAGTGGATCCTCAACAAGCCCGAGCCGCTCTCCGCCGAGGAGCGCGAGATCGTCGAGCACCACGTGATCGTCGGGGAGCAGATCCTCGCCCCGGTGGAGTTCCTCTCCAGCGTGCGCCCGCTCGTGCGTCACGGGCACGAAAACTGGGACGGCAGCGGCTACCCGGACGGACTCGCCGGGGAGCAGATCCCGCTCGGCGCGCGCATCATCCTGGCCTGCGACGCCTTCCACGCGATGACCAGCGACCGTCCGTACCGGGCGGCGCTGTCCGAGCGCGAGGCCTGCGAGGAACTGCGGCGCAACGCGGGCCGCCAGTTCGACCCGCGAGTGGTGGACACGCTGCTCGCCGTCCTCGCCGACGAGCGCGCGATGTCGCGGGCCGAGACGATCGTGCCCGGGATGCGCCCGCGCGGCGACGCCCCGCTGACGGCGGCCTGAGCGCTGGCGCGCGAGGGACGCGCGCGGCGGGAGCGGCGATCCGCGCGACGACCGTCTACCGTCGGGTCGTCACGCCCCCGGAGGGGTGGCAGAGCGGTCGAATGCACCGGTCTTGAAAACCGGAGTCCGGCAACCCCGGACCGCGGGTTCGAATCCCGCCCCCTCCGCTGCTCCCGCTGGCGCTACCGGGAAGCATTCGGCCCGCGGGGCGTCAGACTGGGCAGGCGCGGACAGCCGCGCGTCCCTCTCGTCCCGATCGGAGCCCCGCCCATGCGCCTTCTTCGTCAGTCCCCGGCCTTCGTCGTCGCCCTGCTTGCCCTCGTCGTCGCCCTCGGGGGCGCGGCGTTCGCCGCGATCCCGGCGACCGACGGCGACGTTCACTTCTGCTACTCGAAGAGGACCGGAGCGGTCGAGGTGGTCAACACGCAGCGGGACCGCTTCTCCTGCGAGCGCAACTGGCGCGGCTTCATCATCGACTCGAAGCCCGCGGCCATCGAGAGCACCCGCGGAGCCTCCTCCGTCGTGGCCACAGAAGGCGGAATCGACGCCACGACCGAGGGCAGCCTCGCCCTCAGCACGCAGGAGAACACGTCGCTGGCCACCGGCAAGGACCTCTCGGTCGCAGGCGGCAAGGTCATCACGGTCGACGCCGGGGACAAGATCGTGCTGAAGGCCGGAAGCGCCTCGATCGAGATGCGCAAGGACGGCACCATCAACATCAAGGGCAAGGACATCACCATCGACGGCCAGAAGGTCAACGTGAAGGCGACCGCCGACGTCACGATCAAGGGATCGAAGGTCGGCGGGAACTGACCCGCCCGACCAGACCAGGAGCGGCGCGGTCGACGGACAGGCTCCAACCGCGCCGGCGCGGACCGCGTCAGCCCGCGGCCGCGGCGCGCCGGCGGTCCAGCCGCCGCTGCAGGATCGCCAGCGTCCGTTCGGCCCGCCGGCCGGTGAGGTCGTGCTCCCAGAAACGCCAGACCGCGTAGCCGCGCCGCCGCAGGGCTGCCCGGCTGCGCGCGTCGCGCTGGACGTTGCGGGCGAGCTTCGGCCCCCAGTACTCGACGTTGGACGCCGGCACCTTCCCGTGCTTCGGGCAGCCGTGGAAGAAGCAGCCGTCCGCGAAGATCGCGACCCGCAGGCCGCGCACGAGGACGTCGGGCGTGCCCGGGAGGTCGCGGGCGTTGCGCTCGACCGTGAACGCGCCGTCCAGCGCCTCCTCCACCATCGCGGCCAGCCGGACCTCCGGCGTGGTCCCGGTGCTGCGGATCGCCGCCATCACCTCGCTGCGTTTCTCGGGGGTGAAGA
>CAZEKK010000087.1:0-1995 GCA_964512905.1 uncultured Solirubrobacteraceae bacterium | reverse complement strand
AGGAGCCAGATGCAGCGACTGCGAGTCCCGAGGCTTGGATGGGCGGCAGCGGCGACGTGCGCCGCGATCGCGGCCACCGGCGTCGCCCTCGCCGGCACGCCCGGCCGGGCTGCCGCCCCCGCCGCAGCCGCCGCGACGAAGCCGAACGTCGTCGTCCTCATGACCGACGACCAGACGCTCCGCGATCTCGCGGTCATGCCGCGCACCCGTCGCGACATCGGCGCGGCAGGCACCACGTTCTCCCGGAACTACGTCTCCTACCCGCTCTGCTGCCCGTCGCGCGCCACGCTGCTCACCGGCCGCTACGCCCACAACCACGCCGTCCGCGGCAACCGCCCGCCCCGGGGCGGGTACGGCCGCCTCGACAAGGCCAACACGCTGCCGGTCTGGCTCCAGCGGGCCGGGTACGCCACCGCGCACATCGGCAAGTACCTCAACGGCTACGGCCGCGACGTCCCCGCCGACGTCCCGCCCGGATGGACGGAGTGGTACGGCTCCGTCGACGGCTCGACCTACCTGATGTGGGGCTACACGCTGAACGAGAACGGAACCCTGCGCACGTACGGCCAGCGGACCGTCGAGGACCCGGCGCTCTACCAGACCGACGTGTACCGCGCCAAGGCGGTCGACTTCATCCAGCGCCGCGCGCGCAGGGCGCGGCCGTTCTACCTGTCGGTCGCGTTCCTGGCCCCGCACGCCGAGACCGGCCAGCGCCGGAGCGAGATCTCGGTCCGCCCGGCGCCGCGGCACCGCGGGCGCTTCGCCACCAAGCCGCTGCCCCGTCCGCCGTCGTTCGACGAGGCCGACGTGTCGGACAAGCCCGCTCGCCTGCGGGCGCTGCCGCGGCTCACGCCCGCTCAGGTGCGGCGCACCACCCGCAACTTCCGCGCGCGCCAGGAGTCGCTGCTCGCCGTCGACGAGGCTGTCGAGGCGATCGTCGCCGCCCTGCGCGAGACCGGCAGCCTCGGGCGCACCTACATCCTCTTCACCTCCGACAACGGCTTCTTCGGAGGCGAGCATCGCGTGCCGCAGGGCAAGTACCTCGTCTACGACCCCTCCACGCACGTCCCGCTCCTGGTCCGCGGGCCGGGGATCCCCGCCGGCGGGCGCTCGGCGGAACTGGTGAGCAACGTCGACCTGGCCCCGACCATCGTCGCGGCAGCCGGCGCGCGCCCGACCCGCTCGATGGACGGCCGCTCGCTGCTGCCGTTCGCCCGTGATCCGCGCCGGCGCACGACGCGGCCGATCCTGCACGAAGGGCTCGCGCCGTCCGCGGGCGGCGACAACGACCAGGACGGCACGTCGGAGCGACCTGCCGCCGAGTCGACCGCCCCCGGGTACACGGCGATCCGCACCCCGCGCTACCTCTACGTCGAGTCCTACACGTCCCCGGACCGCGAGCTGTACGACCTCGCCCGCGACCCCTTCGAGCTGCGCTCGCTGCATCGCAGCGCGCGCTACGCCCGGACCCGCACGGCGCTGGCCCGCGAGCTGCGGCGGCTGCGCAGCTGCGCCGGCGCGGCCTGCTCGGCGGCCCGCCCCGCACCGCCGCCGCCGCGCTGAGGCGGAGCGGCGGCCCGCGCCGCTCAGCCGCCCCGGCGCTGACGCCGGTAGCGCGCGATCAGCGCGTTCGTCGACGAGTCGTGCGCCAGCGCCGGCTCCCCCTCGGCCTGCAGCTCCGGCACGATCGCCTTCGCGAGCACCTTGCCGAGCTCCACGCCCCACTGGTCGAAGGAGTCGATCCCCCAGACCGCACCCTGCGTGAAGACGCTGTGCTCGTACAGGGCGACCAGCGTGCCCAGCATCCGGGGGTCGAGCCGCTGCGCCATGATCACGCTCGACGGGCGGTTGCCGTCGAACTCCTTGTGCGGGACGAGCCACTCCTCCACCCCCTCGGCGCGCACCTCCTCCGGTGTCTTGCCGAACGCGAGCGCCTGCGCCTGGGCGAACACGTTCGCCGTCAGCAGGTCGTGGTGGTCGCCGAGCGGGTTGAGC
>CAZEKK010000086.1:5682-9683 GCA_964512905.1 uncultured Solirubrobacteraceae bacterium | reverse complement strand
GCCAGCCGCTCGGCCAGGCGGTTCATCCCGCGCGCACGGGCCGCGGCGGCGGCGCCGGCGCGGTCCAGGGGCCGGTCGGGCGGACGCTGCACAGCCACCGGCCGCAGCGTCGCGATCTCCTTGAAGGCGCGCAGCTCGTCGGCCTGCTCCCGCAGCGATCCGCGCACGCGCGGCGTCTCGGTCAGGGCGCCGGCGATCGCGGCCTCGAGCGAGCCGTGGCGGCGCAGCAGGTCGGCGGCCGTCTTCTCGCCGATGCCCTTGGCGCCCGGCAGCCCGTCGGACGGGTCGCCGCGCAGCGCGATGAAGTCGGGCACGAGTTCCGGGCCGACGCCGTAGCGGCGGCGCACCTCGCTGGCGTCGATCTCCGCCGGCCCGCCCTTGCTCTGGGCGGCGTAGAGCACCGTCACCCGGTCGCCGACGCACTGGAACATGTCGCGGTCGCCGGTCATGAGCAGCGCCTCGCCGCCGGCGGCGGCCTCGACCGCCGCGAGCGCGCCGAGGACGTCGTCGGCTTCGAGACCGGGCTCGCTGAGCGACGGCCACCCGAAGGCCGCGAAGAACGCCGGCGCGTCGGCGAACTGGCGGGCGAGGGCGTCGGGCATCTCCTCGCGGTGGGCGTGATAGGCGGGATAGAGCGCCACGCGGTAGTCGGCCGCCTCCTCGCCGAAGCACAGGACGACCGCGCGCGGCGCGCGCTCCTCGACGACCTGGAGGATCGCGTTCGCCGTCCCGAGCAGCGCGTTGACCGGGTGGCCGTCGCCGTCGGTGATCGAGTCGGGCAGCGAGAAGGCGGCGCGGAAGAGCAGATAGGGCGTGTCGACGGCCAGGAGCGGGGCGGGCACGGCGGTCATTCTCCCTCCCCGCCGGCCGGCGCCCGGCGCGGCGTGCCCCACGGCGCCGCGAGCGCATCGAGCCGCGCCTGCCACGAGGCCGCGCGCGCGGCCGAGCCTGCCGGCGGGCCGCCCGCCCACGAGGCCACGGCCCGGACGCCGTGGGCGGCGTTCACGAGCCACGCCTCCTTCCCGGCGAGGTCCGCGAGGCGCGGGCGGCGCCGGGCGACGGGGACGTTCTCGTCGGCCGCCAGGCCCAGGAGCAGCGCGCGCGTCACCCCCGGGAGGATCGGGGCCGACTCGTCGAGCGCGCACAGCGTCGCGCCGTCCCACCACAGCAGGCTCGACCACGCACCCTCGACGAGGCGGCCGTCGCCGTCGCGGATGACCGCCTCGCCAGCGCCGTGCGCCGCCGCACGTTCGCGCAGGCCGCCGAGCCGCGCGAGGTCCGGGCCCTTGATCCGTGGCGACCGCCGGGGATCGGGGACGTCGGCGGCCCAGGCAACGACGGAGGCCTCCCGGGACGGAGCCGGGCGCAGGCGCAGCACGAGGTCGCCGCCGGCGGTCAGCTCGACGCGCGGGAACCAGCGTCCCTCCGCTGGCAGCGTGGGCGGGATGGCGGCCAGCGCCGCAGCGGCCTGCACCCGGTCGGCGCCGCAGGCGGCGGCGCTCGCGGTGAAGCGGGCGGCGTGCAGCTCCCAGCCGCGGACCCGTCCGTCCGCCACGAGCCACGAATCGGCGACCGAGGGGTCGGCGTCAGGCCGGTCGCGCGGACCCGGCGCGGGCGCCCCGGCCTCCGGCGGGCCGGCGTCCGACAGGTTCCGCGTGCCCGGCGCGGGCGCCCAGGCCCCGGCGGACCACTGCCAGCGGCTCACGGCGCCGGGGCGATCGAGGGCCGCGGCGCCGCGACGGTCCCGCCGACGGCGTCGAGCAGCGGCGCCGCCTTCAGGAGCATCTCCGCGAACTCCGCCTGCGGATCGGAGGCGGCGACGATCGCCCCGCCGGCGCCGATGCTCAGGCCCGCCGGGGAGGCGACGAGCGTCCGGATGACGACGCTGAGATCGGCGGTGCCGTTGACCGACAGGACGCCGAGCGCGCCCGCGTAGATGCCGCGGGCGCGGCCCTCGAGGCGGTCGAGGATCTCGAGCGTGCGCAGCTTCGGGGCGCCGGTCATGGACCCGGGCGGGAAGGCCGCCCGCACGGCGTCGAGGGCGGTGCGATCGGGGCGCAGCCGGCCGCGCACCGCGGAGACGAGCTGGTGGACCGTCGCGTAGGACTCGACCACCATGAGCGCCGGCACCCGGACGCTGCCCAGCGCGCAGACCCGCCCGAGGTCGTTGCGGACGAGGTCGGTGATCATGAGGTTCTCGGCGCGCGCCTTCTCGTCGGCTTGGAGCGCGCGGGCGATCTCGGCGTCCTGCGCGGGCGTCGCGCCGCGCGCCGCCGTGCCCTTGATCGGCTTGGACTCGACCACACCGTCGCGGTCGACGCGCAGGAAGCGCTCGGGCGATGAGCTGAGCACCGAGATCTCGCCGAGCTGCAGGAGCGCGGCGTGGGGCGCCGGGTTGCGGTGGCGCAGCGCCGCGTAGGCGGCGAGCGGTTCCAGCGGCGTCTGCGCGCGCAGCTCGGTGGTCAGGCACGCCTCGTAGGTCTCGCCCTCGACGATGGCGTCCTTCGCCGCTGCGATGCGGGCGAGGTAGGCCTCGCGGTCGTCGCGCAGCGTGAAGGCCGGGCCGTTCGGGGCGGACCCCGCGCCGCCGGCGGCGGCCGCCGCCGGGCCGCCGTCCGCGGCGGGCCGGGGTCCGTCTGCCGGGGCGGGCGCGTTGCCGTCCTGGACGACTGCCTCGCCCGGCAGGTCCCGGAGCGCGTGGGCCGTGGCGTCCAGCCAGTGCTCGGCGTCGTCGTGGCCGCCGTCCGCGGCAAGGGCGAGGAGGTGGACGCGGCGCTCCTCGTGGTCGAAGGCGACGACGCGGTCGCAGAACAGCAGCGCCGCGTCGGGCTCGGCGGGCGCCGGCCCGGCGGCGCCGCCGCAGTCGGCCTTCAGGCCGTATCCGAGGTAGCCGGCGTAGCCGCCGACGAAGTCGAACGGCACCTTCGGCCCCGCCGCGGCATGGGCCGTCAGCATCGCCCCGAGATGGTCGAGGAGGTCGCCGTGAGTCGCCTGCGGGGCCTCGCCAGTCCGGCGCACCTCGATCGTGCTGTCCGCTGCGGCGTAGCGGACCTCGTGGCCGAGCGGCCCGTCCGGGAGCGCGAGGTAGGAGAACCGCGCCAGCCCCGGCTCCACGCGCGCGCTGTCGATCCACGCGAAGCGGTCGCGCGCAGCGGCGAGGGCAGTGACGACGGCTGCGGGGTCCCGCCAGGCGCGCAGCCGCCGGTGCAGGACCGCGGTGACGGCGCGGGGGGAGGCGTCCCGCGCCACGGCAGGCGGGGCGCCAGCGGGCGCGGAGCCCGCGACGGCCGGCGGGGCGGTGACCGCGGGAGCGCCGGTCGCGCGGGCGCCGGTCGCGCGGGCGGAGCCCGCCGGCAGGGCGGTGGCGACCCGGGGGCGCTGCGGTCCGCCCGGCGGTCGGCGCGCCAGCGCGAGATCGCGGAAGTTCGCCATCAGGGCCAGGCCGTCCTCGGTGCACACCGACTCCGGGTGGAACTGCACTCCCCACCGCGGGGCCGCCGGATCCTCGAGCGCCATCACGACCCCGTCCCCGGCGCGGGCGGTCACACGCAGCGAGGCGGGCACGGCAGCGACGACGAGCGAGTGGTACCGCACCGCCATGAACGGCTGCGGAAGGCCGGCGAAGAGGCCGGCGCCGTCGTGGCGGATCGCGCTCAGGCGGCCGTGCATCACCTCGGGGGCGTAGCCGATCGTCCCGCCGGCCACGTGAGCGAGCGCCTGGTGGCCGAGGCAGACGCCCAGCGCCGGGATCTCGGTCTGGGCGAGCGCGTCGAGCGACACGCCGACGTCACGCGGGTGCTCCGGCCGCCCGGGCCCGGGCGAGACGACGATCGCCTCGAACCCCCCGCCGGCCAGATCCTCCCACGGGGCCTCGTCGTTGCGGACGACGGCAGGCTCCTCCCCGGTCACCTCGCCGAGAAGGTGGAAGAGGTTGAACGTGTAGGAGTCGTAGTTGTCGATGAGCAGGGTGCGCACCGGTCCGCTGACCATAGATCACTGAT
>CAZEKK010000086.1:2392-5582 GCA_964512905.1 uncultured Solirubrobacteraceae bacterium | reverse complement strand
ATGGCCCCGCCCGACGCCGGCCCGCCCCCGGAACTCGTCGCCGTGCTGCAGGCGCGCCCCGACGCCCGGGCGGCCTACGAGGCGCTCCCGCCCAGCCACCGCCGGGAGTACGACGAGTGGGTCGCCGAGGCCAGGCAGCCGGCGACCCGCGAGCGGCGGGCGGCCAAGGCGGTCGACGCCCTGCTGCTGCCCCGCCGTTCGTAGACTGCGGCGCCTGCCCCGCGCGACCGCCGCGCCCACCGCGACGCAGGAGGACTGCGATGCTCACCCTCACCGGACTCGACGAGATGAAGGCCCACGTGGGCCAGGAACTGGGCGTCAGCGACTGGCACCTCGTCACCCAGGAGGCGATCGACGCCTTCGCGGACGTGACCGGCGACCACCAGTTCATCCACGTCGATCCCGAGCGGGCCAAGGAGACGCCGTTCGGCGGGACGATCGCCCACGGCTACTACACGCTCTCGCTCGCCCCGATGTTCTCGTACGCCATGTTCACCTTCGAGGGGTTCGCCTTCGCGGTCAACTACGGCCTCAACAAGGTGCGCTTCCCGGCGCCGCTGCCGGTCGGCACGCGGGTGCGGATGCGGGCGACCCTGGCCAGCGTCGACGAGATCCCGGGCGGCGCCCAGGCCCAGACGACGCTGACCTTCGAGGTCGAGGGCGGCGAGAAGCCCGTCTGCGTCGCCGAGTCGCTCGTGCGCGTGTACGGAGGCTGACCATTCGTTGAGGGATCGCGTGCAGACGGCGCAATCCGCGCGCCGGACCGCGACCATGGGCCTGTGACCGTGTTCCAGCGTTCGACGCCGGTGCCCTCCGCCTGCCCCCGCACCCTGCCTCGCCGACCCGCCCGCCTCGCCGGCGCGGCGCTGGCGGCGCTCGCGGCCGGTGCGCTGGCGATGCCCGCCTCGGCGCTGGCGACGGGGTGGCTGCCCGCGGGCGGCGATCCGGGGCGGTCGGGGAGCGCACCGATCGATCCGGGCGCGCCGCCGATCACGGGCCTGTTCGCCAAGACCGGATCCACGGACGCCAACGTCCGGACGCCGCCCACGGCGACCGACGGTCCGGGTCCCGCGAGCGAGCGGATCGCCTACGGCACGGCGAACGGTCGGGTCCACGTCCAGGTGCTGGCCACCGGCGCGGCCGTCGGCACCGAGGCCGGGGCGGACATCGACGAGGGCGTTCCCGACGTGGACGTCTTCGGCCCGGTCGGGGCGCCGGTCGGCATCGTGGACAGCTCGGTCCCCGCCGCCATCGGTCAGCTGTACGCGCTGCACAACGACACCGACCAGGACGGCAGCGCGGACGACGTCGCCATCGCCCAGATCGACGCCGCGTCCGGCCTGATCGTGCAGGACGTCGGGGTCGGCGGGACCAACGCCGTCACCGCCCGCTCGACGCCGGCGATCACTCCGGCGGGCGGGCTCGCCGACGGTCGCGCACTCCTGTTCGTGGCCGCCGACGGCGGCCTGCCGCGCCTGTACCGCGTTCCGATCTCCGCGGCCGGGACGGTTGGCGCCGGCATCGGCGCCGCTTCCAGCGTGGCGGTGCCGGGCGCGACGCTCGACGCCGGACCCGCCCTGGTGTACCTGCGCACGCCCGGTTCCGGTGCCGCCGAGCTGTACGCCGCCGTGGGCACGAGCACGGGCGTCGTGACCTACCGGGCGAGCGACCTGGCGGTGGGGCCGGCGTCCGGGCCGCTGGGCGGCACGGCGCACACGCCGGCGGCCCCGCTCACCGCCGGCGGCAACCTGCCCGGATCAGCGGAGAGCGGCTTGGCCACGTCGACGTCGCTGCTCGTGCCGGTGCAGTCCGGCGCGGCCACGGTGGTCCGCCGCCTCGCCCAGGCCGATTCCAGCCCGGTCCTGACGGCCACGGGGGGCAGCCCCGTTCTGCCGGGGGCCCCGGCGCCCGGCCTGGCCACGAGCCAGTCGGCGACGGCGTCCGGCGCGAGCGGGGGCGCCGTGGCGGTCGCGACGGCCGCGAACCTCTACGTCCTCGACGGCGACACGCTCGCCGTGCGCGGCAGCGTGGGCGCCGCGCCGCTCCCTGCCGGCCAGGGCTTCGGCCTGGCCGCCCCGGCGATCGCGGGCGGCGTCGTCTACGCCGCCCGCGACGACGGCCGGCACGTGGCGGCCGCCTCCGCCACCGGCCAGCCCCTCACCTCCGGCGAGTTCACCCAGCAGGCTGGCAACGCTGGCGCGACGGCCTCGGGCGGGCCGCCGGGCGTGGCCCGCGGCACCGTCCTCTTCGCCGGCGACCGCGGCCTCTTCGCCTACGGCACGACCGACGTGACCCCGCCGACCGTCCGCCTCGACGCCCCCGGCCCGCGCGCCCGGGTGGCCGGCACGGCTACGTTCACCGCCACCGTCGCCGACCAGCGCGGGATCGCGGCCGTGGAGTTCCGCCTCAACAACAAGCTGATCGGCACGGCGACGAGCCCGGCCAGCGGGTCGCCCTACGATCGTCCCGGCGCTGCCTACTCGGTGGCCTACGACACCCGCCGGCTGCCGAGCGACAAGACCTACGTCTACGTGGTCACCGCGCGGGACACCAGCGGGCTGACCAAGGGATCGGTCGAGCGGCGCATCGTCATCACGAACCCGGCCGAGCGGCGGCTGAAGCCCGGTCGCTGCGCGAACTCCCTGCGCGGCACGAACTCCGACGACGTGCTCGGCGGTTCGAGCCTCGGCGACGCGATCTACGGCCGCGGCGGCGACGACGTGCTGACCGGGGTGGCCGGCGACGACTGCCTGTACGGATCCACGGGCGCCGACGCCCTGTCCGGCGGCTCCGGCACGGATCTGCTCTCCGGCTGGCTCGGCGAGGATCTCCTGCTCGGCGGCACCGGCAACGACACGCTGCTGGGCGGATCGGCCGACGACGTGCTGCGCGGCCAGTACGGCAACGACCGCCTCGACGGCGGCGCCGGCGCCGACTCGCTCGACGGCGGGCGCGGCAACGACCGCCTCGTCGGCGGCCCGGGCAACGACCGCCTCGTCGGCGGCCCCGGCGTCGACGCGTTCTACGGGCAGAGCGGCAACGACTCCATCGACGCGGTGGACGGACGGCGCGAAACCGTCGACTGCGGGCCCGGCCGCGACACCGCCCGCGCCGACCGCATCGACCGCGTGCGCCGCTGCGACCGGGTGCTGCGCCGGTCCCCGCGCTGACCGGCCGCCGGCCCGGCCCG
>CAZEKK010000086.1:0-2292 GCA_964512905.1 uncultured Solirubrobacteraceae bacterium | reverse complement strand
CCCCGCGCTGACCGGCCGCCGGCCCGGCCCGCCCGGGCCCCGGTGATAGCGTGGAACGGGTGAGCGAGCGGCGCGCATCCGACGTGTTCGTGGAGTGCCTCGAGGCGGAAGGGGTCCGGCACGTCTTCGGGATCCCCGGCGAGGAGACCCTCGATCTCAACGAATCGCTGGCTGATTCGTCGATCGCCTTCGTGCCCGTCCGCCACGAGCAGGGCGGCGCCTACATGGCGGACATGTACGGCCGGCTGACCGGCCGGGCCGGCGTCTGCCTCGGCACGCTCGGCCCGGGCGCGACGAACCTGATCACCGCCGTCGCCGACGCCTACCTCGACCGCGCACCGCTCGTGGCCCTGACCGGCCAGGGCGACCTCGAGCGGATGCACAAGGAGTCCCACCAGTACCTCGACCTCGTCGGGATCATGGCGCCGATCACCAAGTGGAACGCCCGCCTGAACGCGCCCGAGATCATCCCCGAGGTCGTCCGCAAGGCGTTCAAGGTGGCCGAGTCCGAGAAGCCCGGCGCGACGCACATCGAACTGCCCGAGGACGTCATGGCCGCGCCGCTGGATACCGTGCCGCTGCCGCGCCGCACCCCGGTTCTCCCCGAGCCCGGCGCCCGTGACCTGCTTCGGGCCGCCGAGATCATCCGCAGCGCGGTCAGCCCGGTGGCCCTGGCCGGCAACGGTGTCGTGCGCTCGCAGGCCTCGCCGGCGCTGCGCGAGTTCGTCCGCGCGACCGGCATCCCGGTCGCGGAGACCTTCATGGCCAAGGGCGTCCTCGGCGAGGAAGACCCCCGCTGCCTGGGGACGGTCGGCCTGCAGCAGCGCGACTACGCCATGGCCGGCTTCGACGAGGCCGACGTCGTGGTCGCGATCGGCTTCGACTTGGTCGAGCACGCGCCGCGCAACTGGAACCCGGCCGGCGACAAGCGGCTCGTGGTCATCGACACCGTCCCCGCCGAGATCGACTCGGGGTTCATGCCCGAGGTCGAGCTGGTCGGCGACATCTACCACGTCCTCGCGCGCCTGGGCGAGGAGCTGCGCGATGCGCCGTTTCACGACAGCGCCCCCGGCTCCACCGCGCTGCGCGACTTCGTCGCCGGACGGCTCGAGGGCGCGCGCGACGACGATGCCTTCCCCGTCCAGCCGCCGCGCGCGCTGTGGGAGATCCGCCAGGCGCTCGGCCGCAACGACATCCTCATCTCCGACGTCGGCCTGCACAAGCTGTGGATCTCGCGGATGTTCCCGGCCCGTGAGCCGAACACGGTGCTGATCGCCAACGGCCTGGCCGGGATGGGCTTCGCGGTGCCGAGCGCCGTGGCCGCCAAGCTCGTCCATCCGGACCGGCACGTCGTCACCGTGAGCGGCGACGGCGGCTTCCTCATGAACTTCCAGGAACTCGAGACCGCGACCCGGCTGCGCACCCCGTTCGTGAACGTCGTCTGGGAGAACCGGCAGTACGGCTCGATCGTCTGGAAGCAGGACAAGAAGTTCGGTCGGCACTTCGGCGTGGACTTCACGAACCCCGACTTCGTCAAGCTCGGCGAGGCCTTCGGCCTGCCGGCCTGGCGGTGTGACTCGGCGGACGACTTCGCGGACCGGCTGCGGCACGCGCTGACGCTCGACGTCCCGTCGCTGATCGTCCTGCCGATCGACTATTCGCTCGACGTGGCCATGTCCACGGAACTCGGAACGGAGACGGTGCCCACATGACGACCGCAACCCAGGAGCAGGCTGCCCTCGACACGGTGCCCAAGGGGCTGTTCGTGGGCGGCGAGTGGATCGACGCGACCGCCGGGGCGACGCTCCCGGTGGACGACCCATCCACCGGCGAGGTCCTGTGCGAGGTGGCGGACGCGACGCCCGACGACGCGCTGCGCGCGCTGGACGCCGCGGTGGCGGCGCAGGAGGCGTGGGCGGCGGTGACGCCGCGCGGCCGCGGCGAGATCCTGCGGGCGGCATTCGAGGAGATGGTCGCCCGCACCGAGGAGCTGGCGCTGATCATGACCCTCGAGATGGGCAAGCCGCTCGCGGAGTCACGCGGCGAGATCGCCTACGCCGCGGAGTACCTGCGCTGGTACTCCGAGGAGGCCGTCCGGATCAACGGGCGCTTCACCGAGCACTATGCGGGCGGCGGCCGGGTCCTCACGATGCAGGGCCCGGTCGGGCCGTGCGTACTGATCACGCCGTGGAACTTCCCGATGGCGATGGGAACGCGCAAGATCGGCCCCGCCGTCGCCGCCGGCTGCACGATGGTCGTCAAGCCCGCCAAGCAGACGCCGCTGTGCATGCT
>CAZEKK010000085.1:0-9688 GCA_964512905.1 uncultured Solirubrobacteraceae bacterium | reverse complement strand
GTACATCGGCGGCGTCGAGCACGCGATCCTGCACCTGATGTACGCGCGCTTCTTCTGCAAGGCGCTGTCGGACATCGGGCTGCTCGACGTGCAGGAGCCGTTCGCGAAGCTCTTCACGCAGGGGATGATCACCCGAGACGGCGCGAAGATGTCCAAGTCGAAGGGCAACGTCGTCTCGCCGCAGGCGATCGTCGCGTCCCACGGCGCCGACACCGCCCGCTGCTACATCCTCTTCATCGGCCCGCCCGAGCACGACGCCGACTGGTCCGACGAGGGCGTCGAGGGGGTCCACCGCTTCCTCGCGCGGCTGTGGCGGCTTGGCGCCGACCTTGCGGCAGAAACCGCAGCCGAGCCGGTGCCGGTCGACCCGGTGGGCGCCGACCTCGACCTGGTCCGCAAGGCGCACTGGGCGATCGAGAAGGTCACCGCCGACCTCTCCGGCGGCCGCTTCGCCTTCAACACCGCCATCGCGGCCGTGATGGAGCTCGTCAACGACTGCTACCGGCTGCGCGACGCCGCCAGCCCGGGCGCGCTGCGGTTCGCGGCGGCGACGGCGGCGTCGCTCGTCTTTCCGTTCGCGCCTCACTGCGGCAGCGACGTCTACGAGCGGCTGACCGGCGACCGGGTGTGGGAGCAGGAGTGGCCGCTGGCCGACCCCCGCTTCCTGGAGCGCGACACCTTCGAGCTCGTCTGCCAGGTCAATGGAAAGGTCCGCGACCGGGTCTCCGCGCCGTCCGCGGCCAGCCGCGACGAGCTCGAGGCACTGGCGCGGGCGGCGCCGAACGTCGTCGCCCACGTCGACGGCAAGGACGTGGTCAAGGCAGTTGTGGTGCCGGGCAAGCTCGTCAACCTCGTGGTGCGCTGATGGCTGGTTCCGAGCGACCCCCGGTGCCGGTCGGCCCGGACGCCCCGATCCTCGAGGTCATGGCGACGATGCGCGCCATGCGGCGGCTCAAGCCCGACCCGGTCGCACCCGAGCTGCTCGACGCGCTCGTGGAGGCGGCGACGTGGGCGCCGAGCGGCGGGAACCTGCAGGCCTACTCCTACGTCGTCGTCACCGACCGCGCCCAGATGTCCCGGCTGGCGGAGCCGTGGCGGGCGGTGGCGACGTTCTACCTCGACTCGGTCGGCGCCGTGGCGCCGCCGCACATGGCCCCGGACAAGTTCGAGCGCTTCCGCGACGCGCTGCGCTTCCAGCGCGACCACTTCCACGAGACCCCCGCGGTGATCGTGCCCTGCTACGAGGCGGCGAATCCGCTGAGCCGACTGGCCGCCGAGCGGGACCGCTTCTCCCAGGCACTGCGGTCGCTCGGGGCCCGCCGGACCGCCGCGCTCATCGCCGGGCTCGGCCGTACCTCGGCCATGAGCGAGGCGGCGAGCGTCTACCCGGGCGTGCAGAACCTGCTGCTCGCGGCCCGGGCCCACGGCCTCGGCGCGACCCTGACGACCTGGCATCTCATGCTCGAGGGCGAGTTCAAGGCCGTCCTTGGCATCCCGCGGCGGGTCAAGACGTTCGCGATCATCCCCGTGGGCTGGCCACGCGGGAACTTCGGGCCGGTGGTCCGCCGTCCCGCCGCGGACGCGGTGCATCGCGACCGCTGGTGAGCGCGCCCGATCCCGCCGCGCCCGCCTCGCGCCCGCATGTCGCGGTCATCGGCGCGGGGACGGCCGATCTGGACCTCGAGTCCCAGGCCGAGGCGGTCGGCGCCGCGCTCGGCAGCCGCGGCGCCGTCGTGGTGTGCGGCGGCCTGGGCGGCGTGATGGCGGCGGCCTGCCGCGGCGCCCGCGCGCAGGGCGCGACGACCATCGGGCTGCTGCCCGGGCGCGACCGCGCCGACGCGAATCCGTGGGTCTCGGTGGCGATTGCGACGGGCCTCGGCGAACTGCGCAACGGCTTGGTCGTGCGCGCGGCCGATGCGGTGGTGGCCGTCGGCGGCGAGTTCGGCACGCTGTCCGAGATCGGCTTCGCTCTGAAGCTCGGGCGGCCGGTGGTGGGCCTCGGCACGTGGGAGCTCGCGCGGGGCGGGCGACCCTTCGACGGGGTCGTGCGCGCCGCGAGCCCGCAGGAGGCCGCAGAGCGCGCGCTGGCTCTCGCTGACCCGGCGTTCTGAGGTCGTTCCTGCGCACAACCGGCGCCGCACGCGGCAGACCCGTGACGCTGGCGCGCCTACTGTCGTGGCATGCCCGCCATCTCCCGTCCGCAGCTCGCCGTCTACGCCGCGGCGGCGGCAGCCGTCCTGCTCATCGGCGCCCGCTATCTCCACGACACGCGGGCGCAGGCGCCGGCGCCGCGGGCGCCCGCGGCGGTGCGCATCGCGTCGTCCGGCGGGAGAAGCGGCTGGATCGTCGTCCAGGTAGCGGGTGCCGTGCGCCGCCCCGGTGTCTATCGCGTCCGGGCAGGCGCCCGCGCCGACGACGCGGTCCGCCGGGCGGGCGGCCCGCGGCGCGATGCCGATCTGGCCGGCGTGAATCTCGCCGCCAAGCTCGAAGACGGCCGCCAGGTGATCGTGCCCGCCGCGGCGCCGTCGGGGGCCGGGCCGGTCGGCGGCACGGCTGCGGCAGGTCCGGGGCCGGCTGCCGGCGGCGTGACGGCCCCGACGGACGGGCCGGTCGGCGGCGGCGTGACGGCCGGAGGCGCCGTCGCCGCCGGCCCGCCGCTCAACCTGAACACGGCCACCGCGGAGCAGCTCGACACGCTCGACGGCATCGGGCCGGTCACGGCGCAGAAGATCCTGGCCTACCGCCAGGCGCACGGCGGCTTCCGATCGGTTGCCGAGCTTGGCCAGGTGCCCGGGATCGGCGAGAAGCGCATGGCGGTCCTCCGCGACCGCGTGACGGTGTGAGGTGGCCCCGCGGACCGGGCGCTGGCCGCACGTGGCGCGGGAGTGTCGGCGCGCCTGGCAGCGGGCGCGAGCCGCCGGCGGTGAGGCGGGCACGCGGGCGCGAAGCCACGGGGGCGCAGGGCTCGCGACACTGCGCGGGCATCCGCGCCACGCCGTGCTGGGCGCCGCGGTGGCCGGCCTGCTGGCCGGCGGCGCGCTGGAGGCGGCGTGGGCCGCGCCCGCGCTGGCCGCCGGGGCGGCCGCGCTCCTCTCGCCTCGTCCCGTTGTCGCCGTGGTCGCCGCAGCGGCGCTCCTCGCCGGCTCCGGCGCCGCCCGGCTGCGCCTGCAGGCGCTGGATCGCACGGCGCTGCGCCCGCTGCCCGCCGGCCAGCGCGCCATCGACGCCGTGCTGCTCGAACCGCCGCGCCGTTCGCACGCCGGCGGCCGGTTCGCGCTCGTGCGGATCGCCGCCGGCCCTGGCCGGGGCGAGCGGGCCCTCCTGCGCACCGGCGCGCGGGTCCGCTGGCCTGCCGCAGCCGTCGGCGCCGTCCTCGCCGCGCGGGTGCGCTTTGCGGCCCTCGGCCCGCACGACGGCCGGGCCGAGCGACTGGGCGCCCACGCCGTGGCGGTCGCCGCGTCGGTCCGTGACACGGGTCGGACGCGGGGCGGGCTGGCCGGTGCGCTCGACCGCGTGCGCGGCCGCGCCGAGCGGGCGCTCGAGGCGGGCCTCGATCCCCCGCGCGCCGCCCTGTTGCGGGGGATGGTTCTCGGGCAGGACGAGGCGCTGACCCCCGCCGAGCGTGACCGCTTCCGCCGGTCCGGCCTGGCCCATCTCCTCGCGGCGAGCGGACAGAACGTGGCGCTGCTGGTGGCGCTGGCGCTCCCGCTCCTCGCCGCCGCCGGCCTGCGGCGTCGCTCGCGCCTGGCGGTCGCGGCGGCGCTGATCGCCGCCTACGTGCCGCTCGCCGGTGCCGGGCCGTCGATTCAGCGCGCCGGAGTGATGGGCGGCGCGACCCTGGCAGCCGGCCTGGCCGGCCGGCCCGCGTCGCGGGCGTACGCCCTGCTCCTCGCCGCGGCGGCGACGCTGCTTGCGAACCCGCGCGCCGCCGCCGATCCGGGCTGGCAGCTCAGCTTCACGGCCGTGCTGGCGATCATGCTGGCGGCGCCCGCGCTGCGCGCGCGCCTGCGGGCGCGGCGGGCGCCGCCGGCGCTCGCCGACGTCGCCGCGATGACCGTCGCCGCCACCGTCGGGACCGCCCCGCTCCTGGCGTTCCACTTCGGCCAGGCTTCGCTGGTCTCGGTGGCCGCCAACGTCGCGGCCGCCCCGGCCGTCGCGCCGATCATGTGGCTGGGCATGATCGCGGCCGCTGTCGGCCAGGTGCTCCCCCCGGCGGCGGCGCTCCTGAACGCCGCGACCCAGCTTCCGCTCGGCTACCTCCAGGCGGTGGCGGCCGGCGCGGCGGGCGTGCCGCACGCCAGCGTCGGCGTCCGGATCGGGTCGCCGGCCGCGCTGGCGGGCGCCTACGCCCTGCTCGCCGCCTGCCTGTGGGCGGCGCTGCACGTGCGCCGCGCGCGCGGGCCGCGGGCCGCGGCGGCCGCCGTCGCGCTGGCGGCGGCCGCCGCGGCGGGCGCCCGGGCGGGCCCGGAACCGCCCGGCGGCCTGGTCGTCTCGTTCCTCGACGTCGGGCAGGGCGACGCCACCCTGATCCAGCACGGCCAGCGCGCGTTCCTCGTCGACACCGGGCCGCCCGGGGCGCCGATCCTGGCCCGGGTGCGCGCCGCCGGAGCCCGGCGCCTCGACGCCCTGGTGATCACCCATGCCCAGGCCGACCACGAGGGCAATGCCGCGCAGATCCTCCGGGAGATGGAGGTCGGCGTCGTGCTCGACGGCGGCGAGGGGGCAAGCGCGGCCCGTGCCCGGATCGCGGCGGCGGCCGCGGCGGCGGGTGTCCGCCGCGTCGCGCCGGACGCCGGCCAGGTCCTCCGCGCCGGCCCGCTGGCCTTCCACGTGCTGTGGCCCCACGGCGACGCCGCGGCGGCCGGGGCTGGCGGCGACCCCAACGACCGGGCGATCGTCGGCCTCGTGCGCGACGGCGAGTTCGACCTCCTGCTGCCCGCCGATGCGGAGTCGAACGTCACCGGCGCGCTCGACCTCCCAGTCGTTGACGCGCTCAAGGTCGCCCACCACGGGAGCGCCGATGCCGGGCTTTCGGACCTCCTCGCCCGGCTGCGGCCCCAGGTGGCGACCATCGAGGTCGGGGCGCACAACACCTACGGCCACCCGGATCCCGGGACCCTGGCGGCGCTGCAGGCCGTTCCTCGCCGCTACCGCACCGACCGGGACGGGACGGTGCGACTCGAGGTGGCGGACGGGGCGCTGCGCGTGGAAACCGACCGCTGATTCCTGCTGCTCGCGGGACTTCGCGCCGGTCGCCGCTCGCGGCGCGACCGCGCTCAGAGGGCCGCGAAGCATCGGATGCCCGGCCTACACTGCGGGCATGGCCGCGTTCAAGCCCGCCTACCTCGTCCACGGCGACAACCACGGGCGGATCGCCCAGCGGCGCGCCCGCCTGCGCGAGGTCGCCGAGGGGGAGAGCGGCGCCGAGGGCGTGGAGGTCCTCGAGGGCGACGCGGCGACGCCGGAGACCGTGGCGGCGGCGCTGTGCGCGATGACCCTGACCCTGGGGCGGCGCTTCGTGATCGTCGACGGGGCCGAGCGGTGGAAGGCCAAGGAGGTCGGCCCGGTCGTCGATGCGCTGGCGGCCCTGGACGGATCCACGACGACGGTCGCGTTCTTCGCACGGGAGGAAGGCCGCTCTGCCGCGCCGGCAGAACTCGCGAAGGCGGTGGAGCGGGCCGGCGGCGACGTCATCAGCGAGGCCGCCGTGAAGGCGTGGGACCTGCCCAAGTGGGTGCGCGGGCGGGCCGAGGCCCTCGGCCTCTCAATCGAGCCGGGCGCCGCCAAGGCGCTCGTTGCACAGGTTGGTGAGCGCCAGGAGCGCCTGGCGCGGGAACTCGAGACGCTGGCGCTCGAGTTCGGAACCGGCGCCACGGTGACCGAGGAGCACGTCGAGGCCATTGCGGCCCGCTCGGCGGAGCGGCGGTCGTGGGATGTGGCCGATGCGATGGCCGCGGGGAACCGGGCCGCCGCGGCGGCGCTGTTCGTGGCGCTGCGCGGCCAGGGCGAGCGGACGGGAGGCCTGCTCGCGGCCGCGATCGGCCGCGCTCGGCACGTCCACGAGATTGCCGTGGCGCTGGACGCGGGCGAGTCGCCCAAGCAGATCGAGCGCCGCTTCGCCGAGGAACGCCGCGTGAACGCCTACCGCTTCAAGCACCTCCTGGCGGCGGCGCGCCGCATCGGCCCGGTCGACGCGCGCGCGCTCGTCGAGCGCCTCGCCGACGCCGAGCGCGACACGCACGGCGGCGGAAGCCTGGCGGACGACACGACGGCGCTGCGGGCGATCCTGGCCGTGTGAGTGCTGCTACTACTGCTGCGCGGCGCGGATGCGCGCGGCACGGGACTTCTTGCGCGAGCCGGTGTTCTTGTGCAGCGCGCCGCGCTTGACGGCCTTGTCGATCGTCTTGACCAGCTCGCGGTGGTCGGCGTCGGCCTGCTCGGCGTTGCCGTCGGCCACGGCGGTCTCGAGGCGGCGGAACAGCGTCTTGACCTTCGACGTGTACCGGCGGTTCTCGAGGCGCTCGCGCTCCGACCGGAGGATCCGCTTCTCTTGTGAATGGATGTTGGCCATGACAGCGCATCGCCGCGGTCGGCGCCGCGGCGGACGCGTACTATAGCGCGCCCGTGCCGACTCAGAACCCTCCCGCCTCCGGCGCGAGCGAGCCGGCGGCGCCGGCTGACGGGGACGGAATCGACTCCCGGCTGACCAGGCGCCGCGGGGTGGCCGCCAACACCGCCATCTTCTCGCTCGCCACCGGCGCCTCGCGCATCATCGGCCTCGGCCGCGAGGTTCTCGCCGGCAGCTACTTCGGCACCAGCGGGGCCTTCTCGGCCTTCACGATCGCCTTCCAGGTCCCGAACCTGCTGCGCCAGCTCGTCGCCGACCAGGCGATCACCTCGGCGTTCGTGCCGGTGTTCACGCAGCTGCTGGAGGAGAAGAAGAAGGCCGAGGCCTTCCGCCTGGCCTCGACGTTCTTCTTCCTCATCACCGCCGTGCTCGGCTCGATCACGGCGTTCTTCATCATCTTCGCGCCGCTGATCATGCCCCTGTTCACGGGGTCGGAGTTCTCCGGTGCGCTCGACGACCTCGTCTCGGGGCTGTCGCGCGTGCTCTTCCCGATCGTGGTTCTGCTCGGCCTGAACGGGCTGTGCGTCGGCATCCTCAACGCCTACGACCACTTCGTCATCCCGGCGCTGGCGCCGCTGGTCTGGAACCTCGTGATCATCGGCGTGCTCGTCGGGACCCGCCCGCTGTTCAGCGAGGGGGACGAGATGTACGCGTACGCGATCGGCGTGCTCGCCGGCACGGTCGTGCAGTTCTCGATGGCCTTCCCGGTCCTGCGGGCCTACGGCTTCCGCTGGACCCTGCGCATCGACCTGCGCGACAAGCTCATCGGTTCGGTGATCCGGCTGATGATCCCGGTGACGATCAGCCTCGGGCTGATCAACTTCAGCCTCGTCATCAACGCGACCGTGGGGTCGCTGGTCAGCGAGCAGGCGCCACGAGCGATCGACGCCGCCTTCCGCATCTACATGCTGCCCCAGGGGATGTTCAGCGTCGCGCTGGCGACCGTGCTCTTCCCGACGCTGGCGCGGCTGGCCGTGCGCGGGGACATCGCCGGCCTGCGCCGCACGACGGCCAACGGCGTCCGGCAGATCTCGATGCTGCTGATCCCGGCGGCCGCGTTCACCATGGTCCTGTCGGTGCCGATCACGCGGCTCGTCTACCAGCGCGGCGAGTTCGGGCCCGAGTCGACCGCGCTCGTCGCCAGCGCGCTCTTGTGGTTCAGCTTCTCGCTGCCGCTCAACGGGATCAACCTGCTCCTCACGCGGACCTTCTTCTCGATCAAGCGACCGTGGCTGCCGACCGGGTGGGCCGGGCTGAACGTCGTCCTGAACCTCGGCGTCAGCCTCGCCCTGTACGAGCCGTTCGGGATCCCGGGCGTCGTCCTCGGCACGACCGCGGGCAACCTGGGGATGCTCGCTGGCCAGACGTGGTTCCTGCGGCGTGAGCTGCACGGCATCGAGGGCCGGGCGACGGTCGTGTCGATCGCGAAGATGCTCGGCGCCGCCGCGGTGCTCGCCGGTATCGGCTACGGCGTGTGGTGGGCCCTGGATGCGGCGCTCGGCCGGGCGCTGTGGGCACAGATCGTCTCGGTCGGCTCGGCGATCGCGCTCGGTTCGGCCGCCTACGTCGCACTGATGATCGCCATGAAGATTCCCGAGGCCGAGCAGATCCGGGCGCTGGTCACGCGGCGGCTGCGGCGGGGCGGTGGCGGTGGCGCCGACGCCGACGCCGACGGGCCGCCGGCCGGCGGCCCGCCTAGCGGCGCGCCGCCGGCACCGTGATCCGGATCGGCCGGGACAGCTCGGCGACGCGTCCGCGCCGGTTGAACGCCCGCAGCGTGATCTCGTAGCGCCCCGGGGGCAGGCGCTTGCCGTTCACCTTGAGGTTCCAGCGGATCCGGCGCTTGCCGCGCGCCTGGGGTCCGAACGGGACGCGCCCGACCCTGACGAGCCGCCGGCCGACGACGCGCTTGACCAGGATGCCCATCGGCGCGTTGGCCTGCAGCGCGGACGTGTTGATCGACAGCCCGGAGACCGTCGGGGACGCGAGCACGATGCAGTTGAGGATGAACGAGCACTCGAGCTGGAAGCTCCCGACGATGAAGTTCGACGAGGCGACGCTCGTCCTCCCGATGGCGATGAGCCGATCCCCGAGCAGGGCGACGTCGGAGAGGTTCGGGACGGCGTCAGCGCGCACGACGTTGGCGGACAGCGGCGCCACCGCCGCGGCGGGGCCGAAGGAGGTGTCGATCGCCCCGGCGGGTGTGAAGCGGACGAGAATCCCCGGACTCCCGAGGTTCTGCACGATCGCCGAGCCGGCCACGATCACGGTGCCGTTGGATCGCCGGACGGCGTCGCTGGCGAGGTACTGCACCGTCTGCGGCGCGAGGTCGATCTCCTTGATCCCGCCTGGGCCGAAGGACGTGTCCGGCGCGCCGGCGGCCGTCAGCTTCTGCAGGAACGGGAAGCCGTCGTCGTCGAAGCTCGGGCCGAAGTTGACCTTCACCCGGTTGCCCGCGGCGAGCACGCCGCTGCTGAGCGGGAATGCGGCCACGAGGCTGCGGTTGGCGGTGTCGGGCGCATTCACGGCGGCGCCGCCCGAGCCAAACGAGGTGTCCGGCAGCCCGGCGGCGGTGTACCGCAGGACCGCCGGTTCGTAGCCGAAGCTGGGCACGTCCGGAAGCCCCTGCCGTCCCGCCGCATAGATGCGCCCGTCGCTGCCGACGGCGAGGTTCGGGGTCCCGAAGATGCGGCCGTTGGGCGGCGCGGGGCCCAGGGCGGCGCCCTTCGTGGCGGGCCCGCTGACGGCGTCGCTGTCCCCGAACGTCGTGTCCAGCGACCCGTTGGCGTTGAGGCGGACGATCGCCTGGGTCGCCGAGGCGGGCAGGACCGTGGCGTTGGGCCGCAGCGCCCCCGTCACGAGGATCTTCCCGGAGGCATCGGTCTGCAGGTCGAACGCCGCGTTCCAGCCGAAGCCGAAGAGCTGGCCGCTGTTCTCGATGATGGCGCGCCCGCCGGTCCCGAATGCCGAGTCGAGCGTGCCGTTGGTGCCGAGGCGCACGACCACGAGGTCGTCCGCCCGCACGCCGGCGATCAGCACCTTCCCGTCGCTCTGGACCGC
>CAZEKK010000084.1:1942-9688 GCA_964512905.1 uncultured Solirubrobacteraceae bacterium | reverse complement strand
AAGGGACATCGATCATCCTCCTTGATGAACGGTGTGTTGGCTGTCCCGGGCGACTCCATGTCGCCCTTCGCCCCAGGGATATCGGCCCCGGCCCGCCATCCTTGAGCGCCGCGGGCCGACGGCGCCGAGGTCGTGCCCGAGCTCAATGTCGTCGCGCGCGCGACGACTACCCGGGGTGATGATCGCCTTTGCGACGTGCGTTGCGGATCCCGAGAAGTACGCGACCATCGCCATGCCGGGGCTGCGGGCGACGATCGAGCCCGATTCGGTCGTCATCGAGGCCGAGACCGAGACGTCGATCTTCACCGCCTACAACGAGATCCTCGACGCCGTCCGGTCGTTGCCGGGGCTCGAGGCGCTTGTCCTGCTGCACGAGGACACGGCCATCCGCGAGCCGGGCTTCTGTGCCAAGGTCCGCGACCTCGTGGCGCTCCCCGACGTCGCGGTGGTCGGCGTCGTCGGGGCGCGCGAGGTCCGGTCGCTGGCGTGGTGGAACGCGCCGGAGCGCTTCGGCCGCGTGATCGAGAGCCGCGGCGCGATCGACTTCGGCGTCGGCACGCACGACGTCGAGACCGTCGATGGCCTGCTGATGGTGCTCTCGCCGTGGGCGGTGCGCAACCTGCGCTTCGACGAGGAGACGTTCACCGGCTTCGACGGCTATGACGCCGACTACTGCGCGCAGGCGCGCGACGCTGGCAAGCGGGTCATCGTCGGCCCGCTCGAGGTCGAGCACCGGCACACGCGCCAGGGCCTGGCCCGATCCGAGGACGGCGAGCCCGACGTCTCCTCGGCCGGCGAGGCGTTCGAGCGCGCCGACCTCCTCTGGCGCGAGAAGTGGGGCATCGAGGCGCCGGCGCCCGAGCCGGCGCTCGCCGGCGCCGGTGCACGCCGGCGTTCCCGCGGCGGGCACGCGCGCAGCGGCGGCGCCGACGTCGCCGCGCCTCCCGCCGGCGACGTCCCGTCCCGCGCCGCGGGCGTCCGTGCCGGCGACACCGGTGCCGACGACGGCTACTTCGAGTTCGACCGTCCCGAACTGCGGGCGCTCGTCCCGCCGGGCGCCCGCCGGGTGCTCGACGTCGGCTGCGGCGCCGGCGCGGTCGGTGCGGCGCTGAAGGCCGAGCGCGGGATCGAGGTCGTCGGCCTCGAGGGATTCCCCGAGGCCGCCGCGCGCGCCCGGGAGCGCCTCGACGATGCGCTGTGCGTCGACCTCGACGCCCTCGAAGGTCTGCCGTTCGCGGCGGGCGCGTTCGACGCGATGGTGCTGGGCGACGTCCTCGAGCACCTCCGCGATCCGCACCGGCTGCTGCGGTCGCTGAGGCCGTTCCTCGCCGACGACGGCGTCCTGGTCTGCTCGATCCCGAACGTCAAGCACTGGTCGGTCCTCTTTCCCCTGCTCGTCCACGACCGCTGGGAGTACCAGGACGCCGGCCTGCTCGACCGCACCCACGTGCACTTCTTCACGCTCGCGGAGATCGACCGCATGCTCACGGCCTGCGGCTACCGGGGACACCACGTGGGGGTCAACGATCTCGCGCCGCTGCCGGACGAGCTGCGCCCGCTCGTCGACCTGGCCGTGCGGTTCGGTGCCGACCGCGCCGAGACCGCGGGCCGCCTGGGCGCCTACCAGTACCTCGTGGTGGCCGGCAGGGCGGCCTGAGCGGCCGCGACCGGCCGCCTACGCCGCGCTGGCGGCCGCGCCCCAGCGCGCGTCGAAGACGGCCCGGTCCTCGGCGATGCGGGCGTCGATCCAGGCGCGCAGCGCGGGATCGGTGCTCGCCACGGTCTCGGAGAGCCCGTGGCGGATGCGCGACGCCTCGCACAGCACCGGCGGCCGGCCGGCCGCCTGCAGGCGGGCGAGCAGGTCGGTGTCCTGGTACCAGACGCGCAGCGCCGGATCGAAGAACTCGCCCGGCGCCGCCGAGAACTCGTCGAGCGCGGCGCGGCCGAGGCCGAAGCACCACGCGGCGAAGTCGCGCCGCATGGCGCCGTCGACGGTGAGGGGGAACGCCACCGCAGCGCCCGCGCGCAGGGTCTCGCGCAGCGGGGGCCACCATCCGGGCGTGACCTCGACGTCGTCGTTCATGACGACGGCATAGGCGCCGCGCGCCGCGCGCAGCCCCGCGTTGACCGGCGCGGTGAAGCCCTGCGGCGGGGCGCCGTTGTCGATCACGACAATCTCATGGGGCGCGTCGGTGCACGACTGCACCGCCGCCAGGCAGGCGCGCACCCGCGGGCTCACCACGTCGAGCGTCGGCACGACCACCGTCAGTTCGGGGTCCGAGCCCAGATGCCCGCGCGCCCCGCCGCTGCGGGCGTCGCGCGGTGTGACGAGGCTCGACGGCACCGGGTGGACCGCGCCGAGATGCGCGAGGTCGGCGATCAGCGCCGCGATGGCCAGGCCGTCGGCGACCGCACGGAAGCCGTGGACGGCATCGAAGTCGGCGCGGCGCACGGCGATGGCCTGGGCCTCGACCGGGGCCGTGGCCGCGCCGGGTGCCACGGCGGCCGCGGCCGCGCAGCCCGGGTCGGCGAGCGCCTGCAGCAGCGGCGCGAGAAACGCGGGCGAGGGCTCGGGTTCGTCGCGCAGGAAGACGAGCACGTCGCCGCTGGCTCGCGCGGCCGCGGCGTTGGCGGCCGCGGCGAAGCCCTCGCGGCGCGGGTGGCGCAGGACCTGGGCGTCGCCTT
The DNA here is from genome assembly GCA_964512905.1 of uncultured Solirubrobacteraceae bacterium. Lineage (GTDB taxonomy): Bacteria > Actinomycetota > Thermoleophilia > Solirubrobacterales > Solirubrobacteraceae > CANJIV01. The sequence continues at coordinate 7,003 of CAZEKK010000084.1, read as the reverse complement.
CGATGCGGGCGAGCAGGTCGTCGAGGCCGACGGCGGCGTCGTCGACGATCAGCACCTCGTGCACCGGCGACTCGGGCAGCGCGGCGACCGCCGTGAGGCAGCGCAGGGCCTGGCCGGCGTCGGTGTGGAGCACGACGACGAGGGAGGCGTCCATCACCACGGTCGTCGGCAGCCGCGCGTCCCGCTTGAGTCCGCCGGACGTGAGCGGTCAAGCACGCCCGGTCGCGACCGATCAGGATGGGCAGATGAACCTCGGGAGTCCCGACGTCCTCGTCGTCGGCGCCGGCTTCGCCGGGGCCGTCGTGGCGCGCCGCGCTGCCGAGGATCTCGGCCAGCGCGTGCTCGTCGTCGACCGCCGGCCGCACATCGCCGGCAACGCCCACGACGCCCGTGACGAGCACGGCGTGCTCTGCCACGCCTACGGGCCCCACATCTTCCACACCAACGCTCCGGGGGTGCGCGACTTCCTGTCGCGGTTCACCTCCTGGCGGCCCTACGAGCACCGGGTGCTGGCTGCCGTGGACGGTCGCATGGTCCCGGTCCCGATCAACCGCACCACCGTCAACCGCCTCTACGGCCTGGACCTCGCCGACGAACCGGCGATGGCGGCGTTCCTCCGCGATCGGGCCGAGCCGGTGGCGGCGGCCCGGACGTCGGAGGACGCGGTGGTGGGGAAGGTCGGCCGCGATCTCTACGAGCGGCTCTTTCGCGGCTACACCCGCAAGCAGTGGGCGCTCGATCCGTCAGACCTGCACGCCTCGGTCTGCGCGCGCATCCCGGTGCGGCTCGACACCGACGACCGCTACTTCACCGACCGCTTCCAGGCGATGCCGGCCGATGGCTACACGGCGCTGTTCGAACGGATGCTCGATCACCCGCGCATCGAGGTGCGGACCGGCACGGCCTACGCGCAGGTGCCCGGCGGCGCCGACGCGGACCACCTCGTGTGGACGGGTCCGATCGACGAGTTCTTCGGTCGCCGCTTCGGGCGCCTGCCGTACCGCAGCCTGCGCTTCGAGCGCGAGACCCGCGCGACCCCCGGCGGGGGCCTGGTCCAGCCGGTGGCCCAGGTCAACCACCCCGACGAGCGCATCCCCTTCACCCGGGTCACCGAGTTCCGGCACCTCACCGGCCAGGTTTCGGACCGCACCACGCTCGCCTACGAGTACCCGACTGCGGATGGCGATCCCTACTACCCGATCCCACGACCGGAGAACCGGGCGCTGTACAGGCGCTACGAGGCGCTGGCGGCGGCGACGCCCGGCGTCACGTTCGTCGGGCGCCTGGCCCGCTACCAGTACCTGAACATGGACCAGGTCGTGGCGGGCGCGCTGCAGGCGTTCGACGCGTACACGCAGGCCGTCCGGTCGCGCAGCACCGCGGTCACGCCGGCGGCCTGACCGCCGGCGCGGCTCCGGCGGCCGCAGCCGCCGCCAGCAGGCGGGCGGCCACGGCGCCCCAGGTGAGCGAGCGGGCCTGGGCGACGTCCGCCGTGTCCAGGCGTCCGGCCGCCAGTGCGCGCTCGGCGGCGGCGAGAAACCCCGCGCGGTCGTCGGCGGTCTCGAGGAAGGCGCCGAGCGCCGGCGCGTAGCGGATGTTCAGCGCGGCGGTGCGCAGGCCGGCGCAGGCGTAGTTGTAGGCCTTGTGCGGCTCCATCGTGCGGGTGAACGGCTCGTCGGTGTGGGGGATCAGCCCGAGGTCGCAGTGCAGGAGGTAGGCGGGCGTCTCGCTGGGGTGTCGACGCCCGAGGAAGTGGACGTTGGGCTCGCGGTCGATCAGTGCGCTCACCGCGGAGTCCGGATCGAATCCGATCAGCACGACGTGGACGCCGGTCTGGGCCAGGGCGCCCGCGGCATCGGCGTCGAAGCGGCCCGAGAGCGCGCCGACGTAGACCGCCCGCGGGTGCGGGATCGCGGCCAGATCCGACGGCTCGCGGGCGTCGTCGACGCCCGGGTGCGTCCACAACTCGTCGCACCCGTGCCCGACGTACGCCGCGTCGGGAAGGTCGTCGATCGACCCCTCGGAGAGCCCGCAGACCGCGTCGCTGGCCGCGACCAGGCGCGATCTGAGCGCCTCGAGCAGCGGCCGCCGGCCGCCCATTCGGTCCCACAGCGCGAGCTTGTCGTGGGTCACGAGCACGGTGGCGCTGCAGATCGGCGCGAACTCGTAGTGGAACCACCAGTTGGCCTCCGCGACGCCGCAGTTGAGCAGGACCGGGCGCTCGAGGCCGGATGCGCCGGCCACCGCCGCGGCGAGTTCGTGCCGGCCGACGGGCACTGGCCCCTCGCACGCATAGACGTCGAGGCCGCGGATGATCGACCGGTTGACGGCGGGCGACGGCGGTCCTGCGCGAAAGGGCTCGAGGTAGGCCGCGCGCCGGGCCAGTCCCTCGTCGACGAGCGCATGGGCGATCGCCTCCGCCGGACGGCCGAGCTGGCCGTAGTCGTTCTGCAGCCAGCCAACGATCACGTCGGGCGGCATCCCTGGCATGAAGGTCATCGGGCGGCCGCCGCGTCAGGCCTCGACATCGATGTGGCCCTCGGGGTCGGGAATCCCGCGCTGGCACGCGCCCTCGTCGCGGACCTCGCGCCCGCGGTCGCGCCGGCGCTTGCGCGCGTCGTCGGCGGGTTCGCGGTCGTCGCGCCGCACGCGCGGAAGCGCTGGCACGGGCGGGACGCGGTCTCGGGCCACGGGATCGATGGGGTGAAACGGGTCGCTCACTGCCCGGCCGCCTCGGTCTGGCGTGCCTCCGCGGCCGCGATGGCGGCCCGCTGGGCCGCGCGAGCTTCGGCCCCGATCAGGTGGCGCCACGCGACGACGGCGGCGGCCCACGCGACCATCAGCCCGACGATCCCGGCCAGCAGCGCCCGCCAGAGCGCGTCGAACACCGGGGCGCCGGCCTGCAGCGACAGGACGAAGACGAGCAGGAACGCCACGAGGCCGCCCCAGCCCTTCGCTTTGCGAATCTGCAGCGCGGCCCGGGGGTGGGCGCCGACCTTCGGCTCGGCGCCGTCCTTGCCCTTGCCCTTGCCCTTGCCCTTGGCCTTGGCCTTGGCGGCGGGCTTGCCCTTGGGCGGCTTCTTCGCAGCCATCTAGTGGTCCCTCCTGCTGGCCCGCACGAGCTAGCCGTCCCGGGCCATCTGTCGCGCGTGGCGCTGACGGTCGAACACGAAGCGGATGATCAGCTCCCGGTCGCGCGGCGCGATGCGCTCGATCTCGACGCCCTTGAACCCCTCGCCGGTGTCCCGGACGACCCGGGCCTGCGCCTCCACGGCGGGCGCGCCGTCGAAGAGCCGCAGGCTCAGCCAGACCGTGTCGCCGACCGCCAGCGTGTCGGGTCCGGCGAGGAGCACGCCGCCGCCGGAGAGGTTCAGCGTGTAGGAGGCGATGCCGTCGACGTCGTCCCCCTGCACCACCGACACCGGGCGGACGCTGTCGACGCGGGCGAACCCGCGGCGCTGGCGCAGCTCGGGCTCGCCGTCGATGTCCAGGCGGACCGCGTCCTGACCCGCGGGCCGGGCGCGCCCGCGCAGTCGCAGGAGGCCGCGCGGGGTGGTGAACTCGAGCGTCACGTCGGCCAGCTCGAGCTGGCCGCCCGGCTCGGTGAACAGGGCGACCGTCACGTGGTCGTCGGCCGCCTCCTCGACGCGTGCGCCGAGCCGCCCGATCTCCGGCGCGTCGAGCGTGACCTGCTGGCGGGGCTCCGGACGGCGGATCATGAGAGCACCATCGCGGCGAGCCCGTCGGGGGTGGCCGGCTCCAGTCCGCCCGGCGCGTCGGCCCCCCAGGTGATCCAGCTCACGGGGGTGCCGGACTGGGCGGCAAGCTCGAGGCCGGCGCCGAGGTACTCGGTCTCGTCGGTGCGGGTGAGGGCGAGCGCGGTCGGGCCGATCGGCGCCGCGCCCGCCATCAGCTCGCGCACCGACCGGGCGCTGAGCGTGACGGGCACCACGAGATGGCGCTCCGTCACCCCGAGGGCGGTGAGCCCCTCGGCGAGGGCGCGCGTGGCGTCGGCGTCCCGGGGCCGGAACGCGGGCGTGTCCACGACCACCACCGCGTCGTCGGGCGCCTCCCCGATGGCGGCCAGCGCGTCGTCTGCGGTGGCCGCGACGATCGGTGTGATTCCGGCGCCGGACATCGCCGCGGCGAGGCCGGCGCCGCCGTCCCGCGGTGCCAAGGCGATGCAGAGCACCGGGAGATCGCTGCCCGCGGCGTACGCCGCAGCCAGTCGCGCGGCGGCGTGGGTCTTGCCCGCGCCGCTCGTGCCCACGAACGCGACGGTGCGCTGGCCCGCCCCGGTCGGCCCGGCCACCGGCAGCCGGGCGGCGAGCGCGTCGCGCACGATGCCCTTGAGGCGGCGGCTCGGGGCGAACGGCGCGCGGTGGGCGACGGCTTCGCCGACCACGTCGGCGGCCATCGCCTCGCTGATGCCGCTGGCGACGAGGAGCTTCAGCGCCCGGGCCGCCGGGGCCGGGAGGGCGGCGGCGGGACCGCGGCAGCCGTCGGCTGCGGGGCCGGGGTCGACGTCGACCGCGGCGGCGTCATCGAACTCCGGGGCGTGCGGGCCGTCCAGATCGTCGAACTCGTCGGCGTCGTTGGCCGCACGGCGGGGCTCCGGCCTGGCGCCGGGATCGCCCGGACGGGGCGCGATCTCGTCGGCGAATGGGTGGTCGGGCGCCATCGGGCGCGCCGTGCCCGCGCGGGCTCCGGGCGCGAAGTCCGCCCGGTCGATCGCTGCCCGGGTCTCGGCTGCGGCCAGCCCCGGCATGGCCGACCGCTCGAGGGCGGCCGGCACGGCGTCGGGCGCCTGCCGGGCATGGCTGAGGTGGGCCACGAACGACGCGGCCTCGGCCAGCAGCGGGGCCGATTGGCCGCCGCCGCCGTCATCCGCGACGCCGGGGGCGCTGGCGTAGGCGGCGGGGCCGACGGCCGCCGCCGACCGGTCGCCGGGGTGGGAGCCCGGTGCGACGGGGTCGCCGTCGTAGCGGTCGTAGGCCGGGAGGCCCCCCGCGACGGGGTCGCCGTCGTAGCGGTCGTGGGCCGGGAGGCCCCCCGCGACGG
>CAZEKK010000084.1:0-1842 GCA_964512905.1 uncultured Solirubrobacteraceae bacterium | reverse complement strand
GAAGCGCTTCTGGAAGAAGCCGCCCATCCCGCCCATCAGGCCCTCGCGCTCGCGCAGGATCACGGCGTGCGGGCCGAGCTCGTCCTCGATCCGGGGCAGCAGCTCGTCCAGGCTCCGGCCCCGGTAGGTTCGCGTGCTCGCCCGGGCCGGGTCGCTTCCCGGCTCGGAGGCCGCGGGCGCGTGGATCGCGTCGCTCGGGAGCACAGGATCGACGGCGGCGTCGGGCTCGGCCTGGGCGCTGCGGGCGGGGAGGCGCATCATGTGTTGACCACTCCAATCGTCTCGACCCGGATCCCGGGTGCGATCTCGTTGTAGGAACAGACGGGAAGCTGCGGCAAGGTCTGCTCGACCAGGCGCCGCAGGTGGCGGCGCACGCGCGCGGAGCAGATGAGGACCGGCCGGCTGCCGCGCGCGACGGCGTCGTCGGCCTGCACCCGCAGGGCCGCGACGAGGTCGTGGGCGCGGGCCGGCTCCATCGCGAGGAACTCGCCGTCGGAGGTCTGGGCGATCGATTCGGCGACCTCCTGCTCGACCCCCGGGTCCAGCGAGATCGCCCGCAGGCGCATCTCCGGGTCCAGGTGCGACGCGGTGATCGTCCGTCCGAGCGCCTGGCGCGCGTACTCGGCCAGCAGCGTCGGGTCACGGGTTACGCGGCACTTGTCGCCGACCGCCTCGACGATCACGCCGAGGTCGCGGATCGGCACGCCCTCGTGGAGCAGCGCCTGCAGCACGCGCTGCAGCTCGCCGAGCGAGACGACGTCGGGCACGACCTCCTCCACGACGGCGGCGTTGGTCTCCTTGAGCTTCTCGAGCAGCTGCTTGACGTCCTGGCGGGTGAGCAGCTCGTCGGCGTGCTGGCGGATCTTCTCGGTCAGGTGGGTGACGATCACCGACTCGTTGTCGACCACGGTGTAGCCGCGGGCCTCAGCATCGGCGCGGGCGGCGTCGGCGATCCACACCGCGGGCAGGCCGAACGCCGGCTCGGCGGTCGGGACGCCCGGGACCTCGCCGACCGCCTCGCCGGCGTCCATCGCGAGCAGGTGCCCGGCCATGACGCGGCTGCGCGCGACCTCCGAGCCGCGCACCTTCAGCGTGTACTCGTGGGAGTCCAGCGTGATGTCGTCGTGGATCCGAACCGGCGGGATCACGACGCCCAGCTCGGAGGCGATCTGGCGGCGGATGACGCCGACGCGGGCCAGCAGCGAGCCCCCCGCACGCTCGTCGACGAGCGGGACCAGGCCGAAGCCGATCGACAGCTCGAGCGGATCGACCGGGAGCGCCTCGACCGCCTGCTCGCGGGGGGCGGGCAGCTCGGGCGCCGCCGGTGCCTCCGGCTCGGGCTCGGGGCCGTAGCCCGGGATCGTGCCGTTCCGGAGCGCGAGCCCGATCGCCAGGAAGAGTCCGCCGACGAGCAGGAACGGGATCTTCGGCATCCCCGGGACGAGGGCGAAGACGCAGATGACCGCGCCGGCCACCAGGGGCGCGCGCTTCTGCCGCAGGATCTGCCCGGTGATGTCCGAGCCGAGATCCTTGTCCGACGCCGCCCGCGTGACGATGATGCCCATCGCCACCGAGATCAGCAGCGCCGGGATCTGCGCGGCCAGGCCGTCGCCGACGGTCAGGAGGGAGAAGTGCTGCAGCGCCTCGCCGATCGGCATCCCCTGCTGCAGGACGCCGACCAAGATGCCGCCGATGAGGTTGATGAGCACGATGAGCACGGCGGAGATCGCGTCGCCCTTGACGAACTTCGTGGCTCCGTCCATCGAGCCGTAGAAGTCGGCTTCCTTGGCGATTTCCTCGCGCCGGCGCCGCGCCTCCTCGTCGGTGATCTGGCCGGCGTTG
>CAZEKK010000083.1:2370-9782 GCA_964512905.1 uncultured Solirubrobacteraceae bacterium | reverse complement strand
GCCACGCGACCCGCCGCCGGACCGGCGGCCGCCGCCCCGCGAGCCCCCCGCACCGGAGTCCGATCCGCCTTCGCTCGACGACCCGCCGCCGCGCGCACCGCCGCCCGACGACCCGCTCCCGGACCGCCGGCTGCCGGACGACCCGCCCGACCGGCGCCGGCGCGGCGTGCCGCCGCCCTGCCCTCCAGATCCCTCCGCGCCGTCAGCCATGCCGCCGTTCCCCTCGTCGTCGATATCCCGTCGGCGCATCGAATCCGCGCCGACCCCTCCCTGTCAACACCTCGGCTCGCCGCGGCTGGCCGCCGGCCGCGTCACGGCCACCCCGGCGGCATCTCGAACTGCTCGTCGCCGATCGCCAATACGAGCGGATCCCCTGGCCGCGCCGCGACCGTCAGGGGCGCGTCCGGGTCGGTGGTGGCAAACCGAACGGTCGCCACGCCGCGGCCCTCGAGATGCCCGGCGAGGTCGCGCACCGCCCGCGCGATCGCGGCCACCGCGCCGAGCGGTGCCGCGATCTCCCCGCGCGCCGCATCGACGTCGAGCGCCGGGAGTCCGGCAATGCGACCGAGGCCGTCGGGCAGCGTCAGCGCCGCCGCCGGCTCCACCGGCGGACCTGCCGTCCACGCGTGGTCGCCGATCCGCACCTCCGCCGGCTCGCCGGGAGCCGCTTCGACCATCGCTGGCGTCCGTCCTTCGCCCCGATCGACCAGCGCGATCGCCGCCAGGGCCCCGCTCCCGGCCACGAACGCGTCGAGGAGCGCCGCGACGGCGGCGATCTCGGGCTCCTCCGGCGACGCATCGGGCACGTCCGCGTTCTAGCAGGCGGCAGCCCGTCGGGGAAGCTCAGGCCGCATCCGGCGCCATCGCCGCCGGCGGCGAGCAGACCACCGTGGCGACAAAACCGTCGCTGGCGCGCCACCACCCCTCGGCGGCGGCGGCGCCGTCGGCCCACGACACGCGCACGGCGCCCCACGCCCCGCGCCGCGCCGGCTCGGCGATCACGGTGGCGCCGCGCACGTCGAGGCGCAGTCCCTCGCGCCGGGCCTTGGCCGCGGCCTCCTTGGCCGACCAGATGAGGTTGGCCTCGACGGCGCGGCCGGCGGGTGCCCTGCGCACGACCGCCTGCTCTGCCGGAGCGAGCCACAGCGCGACGAAGGCGTCGCTGCGCGGCTCGATGCGTTCCAGGTCGCAGCCCACCGCCGTGCCCGGCCCGGCGGCCACGGCGAACGCCCGGCCCGCGCGGTGGGAGAGCGACACGACTGCCGGCGCCCGGGCGCCGCCCGCCCAGGCCGCCGGCGCACCGTCGGCGTCCGCGATGACCTCGAGATCCTCGGGCGCGCAGCCCAGCCGCGCGGCCAGGGCCCGCTTGGCCGCCCAGCGCCCGAGCCTCCAGTCTGCGCGCCGGCGCGGAACGGCGAGCCCGGCCAGCACCGCACGCTCTCCGTCGCTCAGCCAGCGGTCGTCATCGGGAAGCGCCGCCGCGTCGGCCATGGTCCAGACGATCATCGACGCGCCCCGCGCGGCGCCCGGTGCGCCCGGTGCCGTCGCCGCGGGTGCCGTCACGGCGCGACCGTGTCCGCGCCGGTGCCCTCCGCGCCGCCTTCCCGCGTCTCCAGCGGTCCGGCGCCCTCGGGACGGCCATCTCCGCCACCAGCCGGCGTCTGCGGCGGCGCGGTACGACTGCTTTCGGGATCGCCGCCCGCGGTCGCCAGCCCGTCGGGCCCGTTTCCGGCGGCCCCGCCGTGCCCGCCCTGGGCGCCGTCGACCGCCGCCGGCACCTGGCCGTGCTCGCCGACCGCCGTGGCAGGCACCTGCGCACCCTCGATCCGCGCCATCCCGCGCTCGACCGCGGCGATGAGCGCCGGCCGCAGCGCTGCCGGCTCGATGATGGCGTGAATCGAGCCCATCTCCTGGGCGCGCTGCACGGAGTGGATCGCGTCGAACTCGCCAGCGACCGCGCCGAGATGCTCGGAGCGGACTTGCGGCCGCAGCTCCGCCAGCTGGCGGCGCAGTTCCACGCGGTCGGCGCCGTCGGCGGCCTCGGCCTGCCGTTCCAGCGCCGCGAGACGCGCATCGGTGCGCGTGCGGGCGTCGACGTCGCGGGTGAACACGACGGCGGCCGCCGCCGAGCCGCCGATGACCGACGCCCGCGTGCCCTCGAGCGCCAGCGCCTCGATCTGCTCGTTGAGCTTCGTCGAGAAGACCACGAATGCGCCGCCGTGGTAGCGCGAGATCACGCAGAAGACGATCGGCCCGTCGAAGTTCACGACCGCGCGGCCGATCTCGGCGCCGAGCTCGAGCTGGGCGCGGCGCATGGACTCGGGCGAGCCGTCGAAGCCCGAGAGGTTCGCCAGCACCACGAGCGGGCGGCTGCCGCTGGCGGCGTTGATCGCCCGGGCGATCTTCTTCGCCGAGCGCGGGAAGAGCGTTCCCGACGTCCACTGGTCCGGGCCGTCGGCCGGCACCGCGCCGAACCGGGGCAGGGGCGTCGACTCGAAGGCGATCATGCAGACCGGCCAGCCGCCGAGGTGCGCGTCCCACACCACTGCCGCCTCGGCGTCGGCCATGCCGACCCAGCGCTCGGACGGCGGGTGGTCCTGGTCGCGCACGGCGTGCATGACCGACCGGATGTCGAACGGCTGCTTGCGCCCCGGGTTGCGCTCCTCGGAGAAGACGTCGCCGACGGTGGCAAGCTCGGAGCCCTCGGCGTGGTGCGGCGCGGCGCGGACGTCGCGCACGGGCGGATCGCCGGTCTCCGCCCGGCGCGGGAAGCGCTCGCCGGGCGCAACGTAGGCGTGCTCGTAGTGGGTCAGGAGGATCCGGCAGGCTTCGGCGAGATCCGGCGCCCAGAACTGGGCCTGGCCGTTGGGCCCCATGATGCGTTCATAGCCGCCGATGCCGAAGTTGTCCTCGGCGGAGACCCCGCCCGCGTAGTCGAGCGCCTGCTTGCCGGTCAGCACCATCGCCGACTCGGGGGTCATCACCAGGATGCCCTTGGTGTGCATCAGCATCGTCGCCTCGGCGTTCCAGTACGGCTGCGCGCCCACGTTGATTCCCGCCACGACGACGTTGATCTCGCCGCCCGCCTGGGTGAACTCGATGATGCGGCGCAGGACCGCGGCCACCCAGTCCATGTTCTCCGTGCCGGAGTCCATCGCGATCTTCGCCCCCGCCGACAGGGCGAACCACTCCACCGGGACCCTCATCGACTCGGCCAGGTCGAGGGCCGCGATGATCCGGCGGCACTCGGGCTCCGCCAGCGACCCCAGCGCCTTGGTCGGGTCGCCGAAGAGGGTGACGCGCGTCATTCCCTCCGGGTAGCGCGGCGTGAAGCTGCGCACCACGCCGGTGATGATCCCGGCCCGGTTCATGCCCGGCGGACGCTCCACGGGAGCCAGGCGCCCGTCGTCGTCGAGGTCGTGCTCGATCCACTCGCCCGGAGGCAGGTCGGCGGCCTCGCCACGCGGCGGGGCGAGCATCCGCACCAGTTCGTAGGGGTAGGCCGTCCCCCGCCGCCGCGACGAGACGACCTTCAAGGCGTAGTCGTCCAGCGGCCGGATCGGGTGGTCCGGCGGATCGTCGACCTCGACGACCATCCCGCTGCCCGCCAGCGAGGCCACCCGCAGGACCCGCGCCCGGATCTCGCCGTCGGGCTCCTGAAGCTGGCCGTGCAGCAGGAGGCTCTCGATGCCGAGCTCAGGATTCCCGAGGCCGAGGCCGGCCAGCGCGGAGCGCAGTTCGTCGGGCTCCAAGTCGATCGCCGGCCAGGCGTGCAGCAGCACCCGGTTCCAGCGCAGCCGGTTCCGGGCCGTGCGGTGGCTCTGGAACCGCCGGAACCCGTCGACGACCTCGCCGACGATGCGCTCGAGCTCCGGCAGGGCGACGACGCGACCGTCCTCCCCGCGCACCGGGGTGAGATCGCGGACCTCGGCGAGCGCGAACAGCCGCTCGTCCTTGGGGTTGTCGCGGGCCACGGCCCGGAAGAGGTAGACGTCCTCGGCGGACGGGAGCCGTTCCAGCGCGAAGCTGTCCAGCCGCCAGAAGGTCAGCCGCTTGGCCATCATCGGATGCAGGTCGCGCAGGATCTCGTCCTCGCGGAACGTCCCGTCGGGGCCGCGGCGGAACGTGAGGATGTCGACGGCCGACATCCCGTGGCCGCGCTGCGGCTCGGCGGCTGCGACCACGACGCGGTCCAGCGCGGCGGGCAGCGGCGCAGCGGCCAGCGCCTCGAGCACGCTCGCGACGACCGTCTCCGCGTCGCCGCCCGCACCCGGCGCGTAGATGTCGGCCACGACGCGGTCCTCGTCGGGGACGCCGGCGGCCCAGGCGGCGAGCGAGCGCATCACCGCCGGCAGGTCGCCGAGGGCTGCGAACGTGGTCGCCAGCAGGTGCCGGCGACCGCGGTGGTAGTACGAGGAGGTCAGCAGCTCCACCTCGCCCGCGTCGGCGGTCTCGAATGGATCGAGCGCGCGCACGCGGTAGTAGCGGCGGGTCATCGTCTCCAGCAGCACCCGCCGCAGCGGTGGCGGCGCCACGATGAGCCGCCCGGTCAGCAGCGGGGCCAGCGGCTGCGGGCACTCCACGAGCGTGCGGATGTCAGCGTCGCCGTCCGGACGATCCGGATCGGCGGCCAGCCCGGCGAGGATGTCATCCATCTCGGCGTAGACCCGCCGCCGCGCCGCCTCGACGAGCGGTTCGTCCACCAGACGGTACGCGACCTCGCGGGCGAGGTCGGCGAGCGCCGGATCGCGGCTCTCGATCGCGGCGACGACCCGCCCCAGCACGTCGCGGACGTCGTCGGCGGCGATGCCCGCGAGCGCGTCGACGTGCTCGAGCCAGCGCTCGAGGATCGCCTGGACCGCGGTGCGCGCCGCCCGCGACCGCTGCTCGGCGACGAAGCAGCGGTGCAGCGACGCCTCGAGCGCCCACGTGCGGTCCAGCGAGCGGACTCCGTAGTGGGCGGCCGCCCGCAGGATCCGGGCGACGTCGGCCTCGCCGAGCCCTTCGGCCTCGGCGTCGAACGAGCGCAGGAATCCGTAGAAGAGCTGCTCGGGGCTGCGGACCCGCTTGGTCATGTCGGCGCCGACGTCGTGATGCGGCCGGGTCAGCTCGCGCAGGTCCGCGTAGGCCTCCAGGACGCGGCGCTCCCCGGCGAGCCGGTCCGCATCGTCGTCGGCAAGGCCGAGGGTGTCGATCTCGGCGACGAGGTCGGAGGCCTCGCGGGCAGGGACGTCGTAGCCGAGCGCGAGCCAGGCCAGGCGGCGCAGTGCCGCCGCGGCGCGGTCCTCGGATCCCGTCGGCGGCGGCGGATCGGGACGGAAGAGCACGCAGCGCGGGTTCGTCTCCTCGGCGTCGCCATCCTCGATGGGATCGAGCTGCACCAGCGGCGCCTGGGCGTCGACCTGCACGTTGGCGCCGGCGAGCACGGCGCGCACGCGGCCGGCGAACGGTGCGGTCAGCGACAGCTCCATCTTCATCGACTCCACGACGGCGACCGTGTCGCCGGCCTGCACCTCGTCCCCGGGCTCCAGCGGAATCGAGACCACGACCGCGGGCGCGGGGCTGCGCACGATCGCGCCGTCGTCGCGTGAGACGCGGTGCGCGGCGCCGTCGACCTCGACGAGCACGTCGTCGGCCTGCACGGAGACGAGCGTGCGGTAGGTGACGCCCGCGTAGCTCAGCCGGCGCTCGAAGGTGCCCAGCCGCTCCGCGCGCGCCGAGATGCGCCGGTCGGCGCCGTCGAGCTCGAACGACGTCGGCCCCACCTGGCGCACGACGAAGCGGTAGCCGACGCCCTCGTAGCGCAGGTCGACGGTGTGGCCGATCGCCGGGTCGGCCTGCGGCCGCCCGCGGCCGGCCCAGGCGTAGAACCGCGCCCGCTCCACGAGGCCGGCCTGGTCGGCCAGCTCGATGGCGGCCTGGACGAGGGCGGCGTCCGCCCGGCGGCCCGAGGCGATCTCGCCGCGGTCCTGAAGGCGGTCGATCCAGCCGGTGTCGACGTCGCCGGACTTCGTCTCGGGGCGGTCGAGCAGCTCGAGGAGGAAGCCGCGGTTGGTCGTCCCCCCTTCGACGACCACCGACGTCTCGGCAAGCGCCCGCTCCAGCCGGGCCAGGGCCTCGTCGCGGTCGGCCCCCCAGGCGATGATCTTGGCGATCATCGAGTCGAACTCGGCCGGGATCTCGTCGCCCTCGGCCACGCCCGCGTCGACGCGGATGCCCGGCCCCGCGGGCAGGCGCAGCAGGCGCACCCGGCCCGGGGCAGGGGCAAAGCCGCGCCCGGGATCTTCGGCGTTCAGCCGGGCCTCGATCGCGTGGCCGCTGGCGGCGGGGGGCTCGCCCTCGAGGCGCCCGCCCGCGGCGACGTGCAGCTGGAGCTTGACGACGTCGACGCCGGTCACGGCCTCGGTCACGGGATGCTCGACCTGCAGCCGGGCGTTGACCTCCATGAACGAGAACTGCCCGGTCGCCGGCTCGTAGAGGAACTCGACGGTGGCCGCGCCGCAGTACCCCGCCTGGGCGATCATGCGCGCTCCCGCCGCCCGGACCTCGGCCTCCTGGGCTGCCGTGAGCGCCGGGCTCGCCGACTCCTCGAGCACCTTCTGGTTGCGGCGCTGGAACGAGCAGTCGCGCAGCCCCAAGGCCCAGGCCGTGCCGTGCGAGTCCGCGATCACCTGGACCTCGACGTGACGGGCGGGCGCGATCACCCGCTCGAGCAAGACGCCGGGATCGCCGAAGGCCTGCAGTGCCTCCGCGCGCGCCGATTCGAACGCGCCGGGCAGCGCCTCGAGCGTCTCCACCCGGCGGATGCCACGGCCACCGCCGCCGGCGGTCGCCTTCACCATCAGGGGCAGCCCGATGCGGCGGGCATCGGCGAGCGCGTGGTCGACCGTCTCGACGATGCCGCCGCTCCATGGCGCCACCGGCACCCCGGCCCGCTCGGCCAGCTGCTTGGCGTTGACCTTGTCGCCGACGGCCCGCATCACGTCGGGCGCCGGGCCGGCGAAGGTCACGCCGAGGCGCTCACACAGCTCCCCGAACTCGGGCTGCTCGGCGACGAACCCCCATCCGACCCAGGCGACGTCGGCCCGGGTCTCGATGAGCGCCCGCTCGAGCGCGGCGTAGTCGAGGTAGCCGCTCTTGCGCTGCCCGTCGCGCGGATCGGCGAAGATCGCGGGGCCCAGGCAGTAGGCCTCGTCGGCCATGCGCACGAACAGGGCCCGTCGCTCGGGCTCGGTGTAGAGCGCGATGACGGTCAGCGGCTGCTCGCGCTGGGCGTTGAGGTCGCGCGCGGCGTGAACCGCCCGCATCGCGGCCTCGCCGCGGTTGACGATCAGCAGGCGGCCGAAGGACTCGGCCACGGCGCTCACGTCGCCATCGCGTCGCGCAGCGGCGCGAGCGCCTCCTCGTCCATC
>CAZEKK010000083.1:0-2270 GCA_964512905.1 uncultured Solirubrobacteraceae bacterium | reverse complement strand
GGCGAGGCGCCCGACCACGGCCCCGTCGGCGCGCCAGGCGGCGTCGAGCACCTGGTAGGCGGGGCCGTGGAAGTAGATCCCGTAGACCGCGTCCCGCGCCGCGACTGAGCCGTTCTCGGCGGCGGGCGGCTCGGCCGCGGGCGGCTCGACCGGCGTGCGCGCGAGCCGCACGGTCCCGGCGAAGTGCTCGGTCTCCTGCTCCTCCCCGCCCGGCAGCGTCCGGCGCCCGAGCAGGCGGCCGCGGGCGATCAGCGTGCCGTCGCCACCGTCCCGCAAGGCGACGCGCACCTCGACGGTGCGCGGCTCGTCGCGATAGAACTTGAACGGCGCCTGGAAGGCCACGTCCTCGAGCGCGACGGGCTCCCACCCCGGCGCCAGCGCCGCCGCCGCCTCGGCGAAGGCCTCGAGGCCCATCACGCCCGGCAGGACCGGCGTGCCGTCGATGCGGTGGTCGTCGAGGAAGCCCTGCCCGGCCGGGTCGAGATCGGCACGGATGCACAGCTCGCCACCTGCGGTCATCGCGACCGCCGCGCCGAGCATCGGCCCGCCGGCGTCGGCGAGGCGCGCCGTTGCCGCCACGGGGTCGAGCCCGCCGGCCGCGTCGCGCTCGGCCTCCAGCACGCCCAGGCCGCCCGCGACGAGTACCTCGCCGCCGGACCCGCCGGCCTCGATCTCGCGGCGCACTGCCGGGATGCCGACGCGCGGGGGCAGCATGTCGATGCCGGCCATCTCCATCATCTTCGGGATGGAGCCGCGCGCGGCCATGCCGATGTCGGCCCATGCCGTCCAGTCGATCGTCACGCCGCGCGTGCCGGGCCGGTCGCGCCGGAACGCCGACACGCTCTTGCAGAGCAGGTCGTTGGCGGCTGCGTAGTCGGTCTGCCCGGCGTTCCCGAAGCGACCGGCGATCGACGAGAACCCGATGGCGCAGCCGATCTCGGCGTCACCGAACGCGGCGAGCAGGTTGATCCAGCCCAGCGCCTTGACGTCGAAGACGAGGTCCCACTCGCTCTGCGGCTTGTCCGGCAGGAAGTGGCTGATCTCCAGGCCGGCGCAGTGGAGCAGCACGTCGATGCGCGGTGACTGCTCGGTGATGGCCGCCACCGCCGCGGCCACCGCGTCGGGGTCGGTGAGGTCGGCCTGATGCCAGTGCGCGACGCCCCCGGCGGCCGCGACCGCGTCGAGCGCGTCCTGGGCGGCACGGGCACGCTCGATCGCGGCGAGCTCGCGCTCGACGAGCTTCGGGGTCGGCTTGTCGCCGCGCGCCCGGATGCGGTCGGCGAGGTCTCGCTTGAGGCCGTCCCGGTCGTCGGCGAAGCGGGCGAGGTCGGGATCGGACGCGTCGGGCGCCGGCACGAGGTCGAGCAGGTGGAAGGTGCCGCCCGAGGCGGCGAGGTCGGCGGTGATCGCCGAGACGATCGAGCCGGCGGCGCCGGTGACGACGAAGGTGGCGTCGGCGCCGAGGGCGCGTGCCGGGTCGGGCTCGGCAGGACGCTCGACCAGAGCCGCGCTCCAGCGCAGGCCGTCGGCGTAGCCGATTTCGACGGCACCCGGGTCGCGCAGCGTCTCCTCGATGAGGACGTCGGCCAGGGCCGCGGTCTTGCGGCTCGGCTCGAAATCCACGGCCTTGACCGTCACGTCCTCGCGCTCACGGGCGAGGGCCTTCGTGAAGCCGGTCACGGCTCCCCCGAGGGTGGAGGTGGCACCGGCGGTGTCGTAGCCGTGCCGCCCGCCCAGGCGGGTGGCCGACACGAGGAACGTGCCGGGCGCGCCGATCTGGTCGGCGAGCGCACGCATCGTCACGGCCAGGAGCCTGACCCGGACGCGGAGCGCCTCCGCGGCGTCGGCGGGCGCAAGGCCGGCCAGCGGGCCCTCGGCGTCGAGCGCCGGGAGCCAGTAGGCGCCGTGGATCGGGCCGGCGACGGCCCAGGCCGCCAGCTGGGCCTCGAGCGCGTCCGCGCTTGGCGCGCCTTCGATCTCGAGGACCTCGGCGCCCCGCTTCGCGAGCGCCTTGGCCAGCGCAGCACCGACGCCGCCCCGGTCGGGCATGAGGACGATCCGCGACCCCTCCCCCACGGTGACGCCCGTGGCCGCGCAGACGTCGAGCGGCGGGCGCAGGACCGGGACCGGGACGCGGCGGGGGTAGCGGTCGTCGTCATCGGCACCGTCGGCGGCCGGCGCGGCGGCACCGTCGGCGTGCTCATCCGCCGCGGGCGCGGTCCCGGCGCCATCGGCGGGCACGGCGATGTCGGCCCGCTCGCGCACGAACC
>CAZEKK010000082.1:0-9831 GCA_964512905.1 uncultured Solirubrobacteraceae bacterium | reverse complement strand
TGGACCTGGGGCGACCTGCACGCCCGCACCGCGGCCATCGCCGCGGGCCTGCGCGCGCAGGGCGTCGGGCGCGGCGACCGCGTCGTCGCCTACCTCCCGAACCTCCCCGAGACGGTCGCGGCCTTCCTCGCCTGCGCGTCGATCGGGGCGATCTGGTCCAGCGCGGCACCGGAGTTCGGCGCCCGCTCGGTGGTCGACCGCTTCGCGCAGATCGAGCCCTCGGTCCTGCTCGCGGTCGACGGCTACCGATACGGCGGGAAGGACTTCGACCGCCTGGAGATCGTCGCCGGCCTGCAGGCCGAGCTTCCCACCCTGCGCCGGACGGTCGTCCTGCCGTACCTCCACGCCGAGCCCGACCTCGGCGGCCTGCGGGACGCGATCGCCTGGGGCGACCTCGAAGCGGCCGGCGGGCCGGACCCGGCGCTGGCAGTCGAGGCGCTGCCGTTCGACCACCCGCTGTGGGTGCTCTACAGCTCGGGCACCACCGGCCTGCCGAAGCCGATCGTCCAGGGCCACGGGGGCATCCTGCTCGAGCAGCTCAAGAAGATGCACCTGCACCTCGACGCCCAGGAGGGCGACCGGGTCTTCTGGTTCAGCACGACCGGCTGGATGATGTGGAACTTCCTCGTCGGCGTCCTCTTCACGCCGGCCTCGATCGTCCTCTACGACGGCAGCCCCGGCCATCCCGACCTCGGCGCGCTCTGGCGGCTGGCCGCCGATGCCGGCATCACGACGTTTGGCACGAGCGCCGCCTTCATCGGGTCGTGCATGAAGGCCGGCGTCCACCCGACCGAGCACGGCGACCTGCGCGCGCTGCAGGCCGTCGGCTCGACGGGCTCGCCGCTCGCCCCGGAGGGGTTCCAGTGGGTCGCCGACGAGCTCGGTTCGGACACCTGGCTCTTCTCGACCAGCGGCGGGACCGACGTCTGCACCGCCTTCGTGGGCGGCGTGCCGACGCTGCCGGTCTACCGCGGCGAACTGCAGGCCCGCTCGCTCGGCTGCGCCGTGCAGGCGTGGGATCCCGACGGCCGCCCGCTCGTCGACGCGGTCGGCGAGCTGGTCATCACCGAGCCGATGCCCTCGATGCCCCTCTGCTTCTGGGGCGACGAGGACGGCTCGCGCTATCGCGAGAGCTACTTCGACACCTACCCGGGCGTGTGGCGCCACGGGGACTGGATCGAGATCACCAGCCGCGGCACCGCCGTGATCTACGGCCGCTCGGACTCGACGATCAACCGCGGCGGCGTCCGCATGGGCACGAGCGAGATCTACCGGGCCGTCCTCGCGGTGCCGCAAGTCGCCGACGCGCTCGTCGTCGACCTGCCCCGCGACGGCTTCGAGGACGGCTGGATGCCGCTGTTCGTGGTGCTCGCCGACGGCGCGGCGCTCACCGACGACCTCGTGGCCGAGATCAGGCGGCGGATCCGCACCGACTGCTCGCCGCGGCACGTGCCGAACGAGGTCCGCGAGATCCCCGAGGTGCCGCGCACGCTGTCGGGCAAGGTGCTCGAGGTCCCGGTCAAGCGGATCCTCATGGGCACGCCGGCCGACCAGGCCGCCAGCCGCGAGAGCCTTGCGAACCCTGCGGCGCTCGACCCGTTCGTGGCGCTGGCCGCCGACCTGGCGGCGGGCCGCGCCTGAGCGTCACGAGACGAAGCCGCTGATCCGCCAGCCGTCGCCGTCGCGGGCCAGCGTGTACGTCACCGCTGCCTGGGCCCGGACCTGCGCGGAGGCGCGGGCGTCGTCGCCGTCCACCGACGCGACCGTGACCTTCACGTCCTTGGCGGTGACGCCGGGCAGCCGCGGCTGGTTGCGGCACTTCTCAATCGGCGTCGACCCCGGATACGCGGTGACCTGGGCGTTCCAGTTCTCCGCGAGGTATGCGTCGGTGTAGATCTCGTCGCACCGGCCCGGGCCGCCGACCTGGTCTTCGATCAGCACCGCGCGGATTCGCTGCTCGTCTTCGGCGCGATCGGGGCCGCCGCACGCGGCTGCGAGCACGATGAGGGTCGCGACGGCGAGCCAGCCGACTGCCTTCATGGCGACGATCGTAGCCGGGCCGTCGGCGCCCGCTTGCGGAGCTGTTCCCGACCGACGATCGGCACAGCGAGGCCCTATGAGAGGATCGCGCGCCATGAACGCCCCTTCAGCGACCGCGGGCCGCTCCGCGACGATCGTCCTCGGCACGCTCGCCGCGGCGCAGTTCCTCATGATGCTCGACTCGTCGGTGATGAACGTGTCGATCGCGTCGGTCGCGGAGGACGTCGGCACCACGGTCACGGGCGTCCAGACCGCGATCACGCTCTACACCCTGGTGATGGCGTCGCTGATGATCACGGGCGGCAAGCTCGGCGCCATGTTCGGACGCCGGCGCATCTTCGTGCTCGGCACGATCGTCTACGCCTCCGGGTCGCTCACCACGGCCCTCGCGCCGAGCCTCACGGTGCTCATCATCGGCTGGTCGTTCCTGGAGGGGATCGGCGCCGCGATGATCATGCCGGCGATCGTCGCGCTGGTCGCCACCAACATCCCGCGCGAGCGCCACACCGCCGCCTACGGACTGATCGCGGCCGCGGCGGCGATCGCCATCGCCGCGGGCCCGATCATCGGCGGCGCCGTCACGACCTCGTTCTCGTGGCGCTGGGTGTTCGCCGGGGAGGTCGTGGTCGCCGCGGCGATCGTCCTGCTGGCCCGCCGCATGGCCGACGCGCCCCCGGGCCGGCGGCCGTCCCTCGACCTCGTCGGCGTGGCCCTCTCGATCGCGGGCCTCGCGGCGATCGTGTTCGGGTTCTTGAAGTCCAGCACCTGGGGCTGGATCACCCCGAAAGCCGATGCGCCGACCATCCTCGGCCTGTCCCCGGTCGTGTGGCTGATCTCCGGCGGCCTGGTGGCGCTGTGGCTGCTGACCCGCTGGCTGCGCCGCACCGAGGCCCGCGGCGGCGAGCCGCTCGTCCCGCCGCGGCTGCTGGGCAACCGCAAGCTGTCCAGCCCGCTCGGGATGTTCTGGATCCAGTACTTCATGCAGGCTGGCGTCTTCTTCACGATCCCGCTCTTCCTCTCGATCGTGCTCGGGCTGTCGGCGTTCGAGACCGGGCTGCGGCTGCTGCCGCTGTCGATCGGGCTACTCATCACCGCGATCGGCGTCCCGCGCGTCTTCCCGCGGGCGGCCCCGCGGCCCGTTGCGTTCGTCGGCCTCGGCCTCATGCTCGCGGGCACGGTGGCGCTGATCGGGGGCCTCGAGGTCGGCGCCGACGCCGGCATCGTCGCGATCCCCCTGCTGTTCCTGGGCCTGGGCGTCGGCGCCCTGGCCTCCCAGCTAGGCGCCGCGGCGGTGGCCGCCGTGCCACCGTCGGACACCGAAGTCGTGGGCGGGCTGCAGAACACCGTGATGAACCTCGGCGCGTCGATGGGCACGGCCCTGGTTGGCGCGCTGCTGGTGGGCGCGCTCAGCACATCGCTCGCGAGCGGCATTGCGGCCAACCCGGACATTCCCGCCAGCGTCAAGGACAAGGCGAGCGTCCAGCTCGAAAGCGGCATCCCGTTCCTGTCGGACGAGCAGCTCTCCCAGGAGCTGGAGAAGGCCGGCGTCGACGACGCGACGACCGCGCAGATCGTCGACGAGAACGAGCAGGCCCGCTACGACGGCCTGCGGATCGCCCTGTCGGCGGTCCTGCTGGTCGGCCTGGCCGGCCTGTTCGTCGCGGGCGGCCTGCCCGGGCGACCGTCTGCCTCCGCGGCCGAGCCGGTGCCGGAGCCGGCGGCCGCCGGCTGAGCCTCAGCCGCTCTTGCGCCGGAAGCGCCCGCTCCGCGCCCACGAGGAGATGTCGAGCAGCAGGCCGATGGCGACCACGATCCAGCCGCCGGTCGACGGCCCGTCGCGGGCCGGCAGGTACACGAGCGTCCACGCCACCGTCGTATAGGGCAGCAGCAGGAACCCGATCACCGGCACGATCCAGCCGTCGAACGCCCGGCTGACGAGGTCGGTGAACAGCGCCAGGACCACGAGCGTGACCCGCGGGGCGATGACGGCGAGCAGCACGACGAAGCAGCCCATCGGACGGCATCATCGCGGACGCGCGCCAATCGCGCGTGCCGCCGCCAGGTGGCAGGCCGTGTCGAAAACGCTCTCCGGTTGCTTGGCCGACGTGGCCGCGCGAGTTCCCACGTCGCATCGACGCCGGGGCGGACGGTGGCACCGACTGCTGCCTGACTGACTGCGAGGGCCTCCGCGGCGTCTGCGGCCGCGCGGGGCGGCGCTGACAGGCCTACCGTGCCCGCTGCGTCGCAACCACACAGGCAAGGACGACCAGCGCGACCGCGACGGTCGTGGCCGACACCGGCTCGCCGAGCAGCAGCGCAGCCCAGCCGAGCGTCAGGAGCGGCTGGATGAGCTGCACCTGACCGATGCGTGCCACCCCGCCGCGGGCCAGGCCCGCGTACCACGCGAAGAAGGCCAGCCACATCGACACCAGCGCGACGTAGGCGAAGCCGAGCCACGCGTCGGCGGAGGCGGCCAGCCCGCCCGCCGCTGCCCCGGCCGCCGCCACCGGCACGGTCACCGGCAGGGCCAGCACGAGCGCCCAGCAGATCGTGCGGGCGCCCCCGAGGTCGCGCGACAGCCGTCCGCCTTCGGCATATCCCAGTCCGCCGAGGGCCACGGCGCCGAGCAGGTAGGCGTCGGACAGCACGATGCCGTCCGCGCCGGCGGTGGCGGCGAACGCGATCACCGCCGCCATTCCCGCCAGCGCCGCGGCCCAGAACCAGGGGCCGTGGCGCTCACGTCCGCGTGCAACGGCCCACAGGGCCGTCGCGACCGGCAGCACGCCGATCACGACGGCGCCGTGGGCGCTCGTCTGCTCGGTCAGCGCGAGCGACGTGAAGATCGGGAAGCCGACGACCACGCCGAGCGCCACCAGCGCCAGCGACCGCCACTGCGCCGCGCTTGGGCGCGGCGCGCGCACCGCAACCAGGAGGGCCACCGAGCACAGCCCCGCAGCGACGGCCCGGCCGAACGCCACGAACCAGGGGTCGAGGCCGTCGACGGCCAGGCGGGTCGCGGGCAGCGAGAAGGAGAAGCCGGCCACGCCCAGCAGCGCGAGCGCGGCGGCCGCCGAGAGCACGCGACGAGTTCCCGGCGGCGCGGCGCCGTCTGCGGGCGCCGCGCCGGTTGCGACGGTCCGCCGATCGGTCCCGGCGGGCGGGGAAGCGTGCACCCGAGCGACCCTACCGCCGCCGCGGGACCGCGCAAGCAGGTCAGGCTCCGATTGGCCTCGCGGCCGTCAGGGCGCCGGAGACCGCAGGAGTTCAGCGGTGCCGGGCAGGCCGAGCGGGAGGATGCGGGCCGCGAACTCGTCCGGATCGACGGCCCCCTCCGGCGCCACGACCCCCGGACCCGCGACCGCCCCGTCGAGCAGCATCGCCGCGAACACGGCAGCCGGCGATCCGGTCAGCTCGTCCATGCCCGCGCCCTCCTCGGTGCCGCCGATGCCGGCTGACGCGGCGCGGGCGACCTGGGCGCCGTCGCGCACGCCGGCCACGTCGACGCGCAGGCCCCCCGCGGCCGGCGGCGCCTCGCCGCCGGCGGCCATCCGCAGGAACGCAGCCGCCTCCCGGCCTGGCAGTTCGCGCCGCAGGGCCTGCGCGCCGATCCCCCGCAGCCCGGCGAGCAGGGCGCGCGCTGCGGGAGCATCGCCCCGGTCGACCGCGACGAGCGCGTCCACCGCCTCATCCCAGGCGAGCCGCCCCGACGCCACTCCGGTGGCGATGCCCTGGAAGACGCCGGCAAGCGCCGCCGGAACGAGGCCGCCCTGGGAGCGGACCTCGCGCACCTCCGGAAAGGCGCGCGGCATGGTGGCGATCTCGGCGTGCCCGAGGTCGTACACGCGCGCCGGGCCGAGCGGCGCCGGGAAGTCCAGCACCTCGCCGGTCCGGAAGGCGGGAATCAGCACTCGGCGCCCTTCCCGCACGGTGGCGGTCAGTCCTACGCAGGCGTGGAGCATGTGCTCGAGCACGGCGCGGCCGGCGTGCTCCTGGCCCGGGCGCGGCGGCGTGGGTCCGGTGACCCACGCCACGCGGATGCGGTCCACCCGCTCGAGCCCGGCGGCCAGGCGCCGGGCCACCACGTTGACCACGCCGGGCGCGATCCCCGCGCCGGTCAGCGCCGTGATGCCCGCATCACGCGCGGCCCGGTCGAGCGCGAATGCAGCGTCGGCACCCTCGAGATCGTCGCCGAGGTCGAGGTAGGGAACCCGCTCGTCGATGCAGGCCTCGAGCACCGGTGCGGCCGAGACGACGTAGGGGCCGGCGGCGTTCAGCACGAGCGCGGACCCGCGAATCGCCGCACGCAGCCCGCGGGCGTCGAACAGGTCGACAACCGCGGCGTCCGCCCGCTCGTCGCCGAGCGCCGCAGCGCGCCGGCGCGCGCGGTCGCCGTCGCGATCGGCAAGCGCCACGCCGGCCCCGGGGCGCAGGTCGAGCAGCCGCCTGGCCGCCACAGCGCCCATGTCGCCGCCGCCGCCCACGATGATGATCCGCTCGTTCGTCACCTCGGCCTCCAGGTCGCTGAAAAGGAGTAGTCCTCCCTTTCTTCGGGAGCCTACAGTAGCCCGCATGCCCGTCCCCCCCTCCCGCCGCACGCTGCCCGGCATTCCCGCCGGGTCGCTGCGCGTCGAGCCCCAGCAGGCGCGGGCCCGCGAGACGGTCGAGCAGCTCCTGGCCTGTGCGGTGCGCATCCTGGCGTCCGAGGGCGGCGACGCGCTGACCACGAGCGCTCTGGCCGAGGCCGCGGACGTCCGCGTGCGGACGGTGTACCGCTACTTCCCGAACCGCCAGGCCGTGCTCGCGGCGGTCGCCGAGCGGCTCGCCGCCGAGCAGGAGTCCGTGCTCGGCGACTTCCCGCGGATCGCCGATCCCGGAACCCCCTGGGACCGGGCGGTGAAGGAGACCGTCGAGGAGTTCGTCGCCGCCGCGTCCGTACAGCCGGCGCAGGCGGCGGTCCGGGCCGCGATGCGCACCGCACCGGAGCTGCGATCGATCGACGAAGCGCTCGACGCCCGGGTCGCCGACCGGCTGGCCGCGGCGCTGCGCCGCCGCGGCGCCCGGGCCCCGCGCGCCCGCCTCGACCTGGCCGCGGCCACCTTCGTCGCCGCGGCGACCGCAATTCTCGAGCGCGCGGCGCTCGACCCGAGCGGCGACGGCGACGCTGCGACCGCCGAGCTGGTGCGGCTCGGCGAGCACTACCTCGGGAGCTACCTGCCAGGCGCCGACTGAGCGCGGCGGCCCCGGCAGGCTCAGGCTCGCGCGTCCGCGTCCGCGCCCGGCAGCGCCGCGAACCGCCCCATCAGGTCGCCGAGCGTCTCGCGGCGGACCGCCTCGACCGCCTCGCCTCCCTCGGCGAGGACGACCGCCGGCCGCGGCGTGGCGTTGTAGGAGTTGGCAGTCGTGAAGCCGTAGGCACCGGTGGCGGGCACGGCGAGGAGATCGCCCGGGCGCGGGCCATCGAGCGCCACCTCGTCGGCGAGTGTGTCGCCCTCCTCGCAGTGCAGGCCGACGATCCGGCATGCCTCCGCCCCGCCGGGGCGGTCCGCGTGCACGGCGTCGAAGCGCACGCCGTAGAGCGGCTCGAGGTTGTCGCTCAGGCCGCCGTCCACCGCGACGATCGCCGTCGGGCCGTGGCGCTTGACGGTCACGACCCGGTAGAGCGTCACCCCCGCCGGCCCCACCAGCGACCTGCCCGGCTCGACGATGACCGTCTGGGCAGACGGCGCGTGCGCCGCCAGCGCGCCCGCAACCGCGGCTGCCCATGCAGCGAACGACGGCGCCGCATCGCCGCGCCGGTGCACGATCCCGAGGCCGCCGCCCACGTCGAGGACGCGGTGCGGCCCGAGCGGCCCCAAGGCGGCGATGCCCGCAGCAAACGCCGCCACGTCGAGGATCTGAGACCCGACGTGGACGTGGAGACCGCGCAGGTCGGCGGCGGGCGACGCGTCGAGGCGGGCGAGCAGGCCGGGCGCCGCGGGCAGCGGGACGCCGAACTTCGAGCCGGCGTGCCCGGTGCGGATCGCCGCATGGGTCTTGGCGGCGACATCGGGCGTCACGCGCAGCAGCACCGGCTGGCCGGAGGCGCCCAGCCGCTCCAGCCGGTCGAGATCGTCGGGCCCGTCGACGACGAGCAGCCCGGCCCGCGCCTCGAGCGCGGCCCGGATCTCCTCGTCGCGCTTGGCGTTGCCGTGCACGACGAGGTCGGGCCCGGCGAATCCGCCCGCGAGCGCCATCGCGATCTCCCCCGCTGAAGCCACGTCGCAGCGCAGTCCCTCCGCGGCCAGCACCGAAAGCACCGGCGGGCACGGGCAGGCCTTCGAGGCGAACGCGACCGCCGTGGCGCGCCCCGGCAACGCCCGCGCGAACGCATCGGACACCGCGCGGGCGCGGGCGCGCAGCGCCGCCGTGTCGTAGACGAGCAGCGGCGTCCCGAACCATTCGGCCAGGCCGACCGCGGAGCAGCCGCCAAAAATCAGGTCGCCGGACGGGCCGCGGGCAGCCCCTGGCGGGAAGCACCGGAGCCCCGGGTCGGCGGCGGCATCGGACGCGCGATCCATCACTGATGCGACCCTAGATGATCGACGTCGGGGCGCCGCAGAGGCGGGTGGCCCCGCGCCCGCCGCCGCGGATTCGACCGTGGAGCGCCCTTGACGCGGGACGCCCGGTCGCCGAGGCTGGCCGGGTGGCATCCGGACGGCATAGCGGGCACGCGCGGCGGCGGGCACCCGCGCGGGCGGCGCTGCGCGGACTCGCCGCCGCCGCGGCTGCGCTGCTGGCCGCAGTCGCCGCCCCTGCCGCCGGGGCCGCGGGAACGCCCGCGGCGCCGCGAACGCTGCGGATCATGACCTTCAACGTCTGGTACGGAGGCGACCAGGTTGCGTTCGGGCAGGTGGCGCGGGCGATCCGGGCGGCCCGGCCGGACATCGTCGGCATCCAGGAACCGGACGGCAACCTGCGCAGGATCGCCAACGCGGTCGGGTTCCCCTACGTCGACGAGCGCCGGTATCTCATCTCGCGGTTCCCGCTGTTCGACTCGGGGGCCGGGGTCAAGACGGGCACCGGCCGCGTGCCGTACTCGATCAACGGCCAGGATCCGGGCCGACTGCACGCCTGGGCGCTCGTCGGCCCGGGCGCCGTGGTGGCAGTCGCCAACACGCACCTCACCAGCGACCCGTATGGCCCCGAAGCGGTGCGGGACGGCGCCACGCCGGCCAAGCTGCGCGCGCTCGAGGAGGAGACTCGCGTTCCGGAAGTTCGCCCGCTGGCCGCGGCGCTCGGGCGCCTCGCCCGAGGCGGCACGCCGGTGTTCCTCACCGGCGACTTCAACTCGCCCTCCCACCTCGACTGGACGCCGGCGGCGGTCGGCCTGCGGCCCGCCTTGAAGTTCCCGTTCTCGTGGCCCGCCGCCAAGGCCCTTGCCGATGCCGGGCTGCGCGACTCCTTCCGCGCGGTCCACCCCGATCCGGTGGTGACGCCCGGGCTGACCTGGACCCCGGGCCGACCGTTCCCGTACGTGCCGCCCACCGAGACCCAGGACCGGATCGACCTCGTGTGGTCCGGAGGGCGCGCCGAGCCGCAGTCGAGCGAGATCGTCGGCGAGCCCAGCAACCCCGCTGTCGGCATCGCGATCGATCCGTATCCGTCCGATCATCGCGCCGTGGTCTCCGCGTTCCGGGTCACCCCGGCGACGGCGCCGGCGCTGGTCGCGACCGACCGCCCGACCGTGACGGCGGGCGCGCCGGTCGTGGTCCGCTTCACCGTGCCGAATCGCGGGAACTGGCAGGTCGCGCT
>CAZEKK010000081.1:1931-9891 GCA_964512905.1 uncultured Solirubrobacteraceae bacterium | reverse complement strand
CGTGGGTCTCGAACATGAGGTTGAAGTCGCGCGCGTCGGTCAGGTCGCACTCCGGCCCCTCGCCCGGCGGCTTCGACGGCTTGCGCGGGCACTGGAGGTCGGCGAGGTGATCGGCGCGGAAGCGCTGCTTGCACGTGCGGCAGTCCACGAGCGG
Organism: uncultured Solirubrobacteraceae bacterium; assembly: GCA_964512905.1. GTDB lineage: Bacteria > Actinomycetota > Thermoleophilia > Solirubrobacterales > Solirubrobacteraceae > CANJIV01. The sequence continues at coordinate 9,737 of CAZEKK010000081.1, read as the reverse complement.
GTCGGTGAAGCCGGCCAGGTGGCCGCTGGCCTCCCACACCTTCGGGTGCTGGAGGATCGCGGAGTCCAGCGCCACGATGTCGTCGCGGTCCTGGACCATCGCGCGCCACCACTCGTCCTTGACGTTGTGCTTGAGCAGCACGCCGTAGTGGCCGTAGTCGTAGGTCGACCCGAGGCCGCCGTAGATCTCCGAGGACGGGAAGACGAAGCCACGGCGCTTGCACAGCGCCACGATCTTCTCCATGGTCACGACGTCCTCGGCGGGCATGGGGCGGCGGATGGTAGTCGTCCGGGGCGGGAAGGACCGGGCCCAGCGGGCGTCTGCTTCGGCATGAGGGCACGCACGGTAGGTTTGGCGCCGATGGGAGTCCTGGCCCGCGTTGGAGCTGGCGCAGCGGCGGCAGCGGTCGCCGCCTCGGCAGGTGTCGCCGCCGACGCCGGAGCGCACGGCGGACGCCACGACGGCCCGGCAACGGCCCGGGCCGCGCTGCTGCCGCCGCTGCCGCCGATCGTGGTCAGCCCGATCAAGCTGCCGGTCGCGCCGCCGACGAGGATGGTGATCGAGACTCCCGCCGAGACGACGCCTCCGGCCTCGACGCCGGGCGACACCGTGACGCTGAGCGGCACGGTGGTGCACCCGGCAGACCGGACGGTGTCCAACGTGAAGGTCGAGATCCTCAACCCGCCCGGCACCGTCCCGCCCGCGCGGGCGGCACAAGGGGCCGTGCCCACGACCTGCCTGCGGGCGTGTACGTCGACGTCCTCCCGGGCGACGCGCATCCTGCGCTGGGGCCCGGTCAGCCTCCGCGGCCTCGCCGGCGGCGACAACACGGTCCGGGCGACGGCGGAGTTCGCTGGCGGCGCGGCCTCGCCGCTCACCGACACCGTCGTCGTGACCCGCGAGGCCGGGACGCCCAACCTCTGGCTGCGGGCGATGGAGATCACGCAGGGCCAGCGGGCGCTGTTCCGCACCAATCCCGGGCCGCGCACGGGCACCGTGGGTGGCGGATCGATCTTCGACTTCGGCATCCTGCCCCGGATCGCCGACCGGCCGACGGTGATTCGCGCCTACCCCGCGGTGGAGTCCGGCGACGCGGTGCCGAACGTCACCGCCCTGCTCTACGGAAGCCGGGGTTCGTCGGAGCCGCTCCCCGGTTCGCCGCTGCGGCCCGTCGGACCGGTCACCGCGGTCGCGGGCGAGTCACTGGACGACCAGGCCGCCGACGCGGCGAAGACGCTGAACTTCGTGCTGCCGCCGGAGTGGACGGCGACCTACCCGCCGACTCCGGGACTGCGGCTGACCCTCGAGCTGAACTCGGGCTCGCTGCCGCCGAGCGAGATCGTGCCGGAGTGCGCCGACTGCCGTGACGACGCCGACCGGATCGCCATCAGCACGAACTACTTCCAGCCCGGTCCCGTCGAGATGCGGATCCTCCCCTGGCGCGCCAGCGGCACGCCCGATCTCCCGGTGGAGACCTTCTTCACGGCGATTCCGCGCCTGTTCCCGGTGGCTCCCGGACGGGTGATCGTCGAGCCGTTCCAGGGGCAGGTTTCGGGGTCCGGATGCGGCGCGCTCGACGGCCTCCTCCAGCGCGTCGGCTTCGGGGCGCGCGGCTTCAACTACGCCGTGTCGAACGCCATCAGCAACGGCTGCGCCGGCATCGCCATGGTGGGATTCCCCGCCGCCGCCGGGATGGCCGGGACCGGCACGCCGGGGGCGTTCGACGAGCTGACGGCCGGCCAGGAGCTCGCCCACAATCTCGGCCTCGACCACGCCGGCTGTGCGCACGGGGAAGCGGTCTTCACGAGCTGCAGCGCATTCCCCAATCCGCACGGCGGCATCGGCACGCCGGGGTTCGACATCTCGACGATGACCGCCATCCCGCCCGGCGACCCGGGCCCCGACGGCAGCGGCGGGCACGCCCACGACGTGCTGTCCTACGGCGAGGACACGCGTCCCGGCCTCCCGCTGCAGTGGATCTCCGACCGGTCCTGGTCGGACCTGAGGACCGCCCTGCTCAACCCGCAGCTCAATCCTGGCGCGGCGCAGTCGCGCGCCGTCGCCGGCGCCGCCGTCGCGTCCACCGCCCAGGCATCCGGCCGGCGCCTCGTCGTGAGCGGGCGGGTCGGGCCCGAGGCCTCGGCCCGCATCGCAGGCGTCAGCGAACAGGCGGCGCCGGCCGACAAGCCGCCAGCGGCCGGGGAGTACGAACTGCGGGCCCTCGACGCGAGCGGCTCCGTCGTGGCCAGCCGTCGGATCGACGGCGACGCCGACACCTCGCACGTCCGTGCGGGCGTCCCGTTCCTCGTCAGCCTGCCGTCGCCGGGGAAGATCGCCGAAGTGCAGGTCAGGCAGGGCGCAACGGTGCTGGCGCAGCGCATCCGCTCGAGCGCCGACCCGAGGGTGCAGTGGACCGACCCCGGGGCGGCCTCGGCGGCAGCCGCCGTGCCGGCCGGCGGGTTCAAGCGGGTCTCGTGGACGGCATCGGACGCCGATCGTGACCCGCTGCGCTACGACGTGGAGTTCTCACGCGACGGCGGCCGCACCTGGCGTCCGATCTTGCTCGGGACGCCGGCCCTGTCGGCGCGGATCGATCTCGGCCTGCTGCCGGCGACCCCGCGCGGCCGCTTCCGGGTCGTCGCCAGCGATGGCTTCAACGCCAGCGCCGACGCCGCCGGCGCGACCATTCGCGTGCCCAACCATCGCCCGGTCGCGTTCGTCGGCGCGCCGACGAACGGTGCGGTGGTGCCGGCGGGCAGCGCGCTGGCGCTGCAGGGCGCCGGAGTCGACGTCGACGACGGCTCCGTGCCGGCCTCCCGTCTCCAATGGTCCTCGAGCCGCGACGGCGCGCTCGGGCGGGGTGCGAGCCTCGGCGTGGTGCGACCGTCCATCGGCCGGCATCGCCTCACCCTGCTTGCGGTCGACCGGGCCGGCGACGGGACGCGGCGCACGATCACGGTCACCGTCGTCCCCGGCGTCCCGGACGGCAGCGCCCCGCGCATCCTGCGCGCGGCGCGGCGCGGGCGGGCGGTGCGGGTGACGTTCAGCGAGGACGTCGCCGGCGTGAGCGCCCGGTCGCTGCGGCTGCGCGCGGCGGGCCGTCCGGTGCCGGCGACGGTCCACCTCGACGCGGCGCGTCGGACCGCGACCGTCGTGCCGACCCGCCGCGTTGCCGGCGCCCTCACCCTCGCCGCCGGTGCCCCGATCACCGATCTCGGCGGGCTGGCGCTGCGACCGGCGGTCCGGTCCGTCCGCTGAGACAAAGCGACCGTCCGCTGAAGCGCGCCCGGCCGCTCCTATACTGCCCCGGCCATGCCCATCTACGAGTACAAGTGCTCGAAGGGCCACGTGTTCGAGGTCATGCAGTCGATGAGCGACGACTCGCTCACGACGTGCGAGGTCTGCGGCGCGAAGGTCCAGCGGGTGTTTCATCCGGTGGCCATCCACTTCAAGGGCAAGGGCTTCCACAACACCGACTACGGGACTCGCAAGCGCAACCGGGAGTTGAAGGAGTCGGCCGAGAAGGGTGCCGACAAGCACGACGCCAAGACGAAGGAGAAGGCCACGTCCAAGGACGCGGCCGGCTCCTCGTCGGGGGGCGGGTCGTCGTCGGGCGGGTCGTCGTCGGGCGGGTCGTCGGGCGGCGGATCGTCGTCCTCCTCGGCTGGCTGACGTGACCCCGCGCCAGGCGGGCATGCTTGCGGGCCTGGCGCTGCTCTGGGGCAGCTCCTACCCGCTGATCAAGTACGCGCTCGAGAGCTTCTCGCCCGCGGAGATCGTGTTCCTGCGTGGCCTGCTCGGCGCCGCCACCCTGGCGCTGGTCGTCAAGGCGACGAAGCCCGAGGCCTGGGCGTGGGCGCGCCGGATCGCCCGCCGCCCGGGCCGCGCCGCGGTGTTCGGTGCCGTGGCGATCGCGCTCCCGTTCTCGCTCATCAGCTTCGGAGAGCTCGAGGTGCCGGCCGGCCTGACCGCGATCCTGCTCGCGCCGGCGCCGATCTTCGCCGCGCTGCTCACCGGAGTCCTCGAGCCCGGCACGCGGATCGCGCCCGTGCAGGTCGCCGGCATCGTCGCCGGGTTCGTCGGGGTCGCGCTCGTGGTCGGGGTCGAGTCGATCTCCACCCTCGGCCAGTTCCTGGGCGGGATCGCGATGGTGGCCGCCGCGCTCTGCTACGCGCTGTCGGGCTTCGCGGTGCGCCGCTGGTACGCGGGCGCGCCGTCGGAGGCGACCTCGCTGGTGGCGGCAGCAGTGACCGCCCTGCTGCTGCTCGTGCCCGGACTGGCGACGGCCCACGGCGGCGCTCCCACGGCCCGCGCGGTGGTCGCGATCGCGGTCCTCGGGATCGGCGGCACCGCGCTGGCGTTCGTGATCATGTTCCGTCTGTACCACGAGGTCGGCCCGGCGAAAGCCACGCTCGTCGGCTACCTGATTCCGCCGGTCTCGCTGGCCTGGGGCGTGATCGCGCTCGACGAGCCGCTCACGGTCGCCGCCGTGGCCGGCCTCGTGCTGATCCTCGCGGGGGTGGCGCTGGCGGCGTCTCACCGCCCGCGCGAAGCGGAGCCGGCCGAGGCGCTGGCTGTCGATCCGCGGGCGTGACCGCCCGGCGCCTCACCCGTCGAGGAAGCGGCGGACCTCCTGGCGCTTCTCGTCGTCGCTGACGGTCAGGCCGGCGCCGCCGTCGGGCAGCGTCACGAATCCGGTCGGCTTCAGGACGCGCGGCTGTGGTGTCCCGCCGATCACCTGGCTGGTCATGAGCCCCATCAGCGTGAGCCCGCCCATGTCGCTGCGGATCGTCTGGGGCGCCGTCCATGCGACCCAGGGGAGGTGCAGGAAGGTCCGGGGCGTGGTCAGCCGGCCCTTCACGCCGCTGAGGATCTGCTGCTGGCGCCGAGCGCGCGTGAGGTCGTCCTCGCCGGGGTTGCACTCGTTCGTGCGCGTGCGGGCGAGCGCGAGCGCCTGCTTGCCGTTCAGGCGGTGCGTGCCGGGCCTGAGGATGAGGGTGGTGCCGCCGTTCTTGGCCCCGCCGTTGATGTTCGACACGACGCAGCCGGTGGTCACGTCGACGCCGCCGAGCGTGTCGATGAAATCCGGGAACTTGGTGAAGTTCACCTCCACGAGGTGGTTGATCTCGATCCCGAGGAACTGCTTCACGGTGGTGACCGTCAGCGCGGCGCCGCCGATCGCGTAGGCGGCGTTGATCTTGTCCTCGCCGTGGCCGGGTATGTCGACGACGGTGTCGCGTGGGATCGAGAGACGCGCCGAGGCGCCGCCGCCCGTGCGGATGAGCATGATCGTGTCCGACCGGCTCGGGCCGCCGGGGTTCGCGCCGCCTTCCTTCGATCCCGCGGGGCGGGCGTCCGAGCCGAGCACGAGGATCGTGTTGGCGCTGAACGGCATCGGCCCGCCGGAGTCGAGCGTGCGCTCGGCTGCCGCGCTGATCTTCTCCTGCTCGAACTGCGCACTGATCATGAACAGCGCGAACGACAGCAGCAGCCACCCGGCCACGGCGCCGAGGACTGCCAGCAGCACGCGCTTCGGGGTGATGCGCGGCCTGCGCGCCTCCGCGGCGCGGGCGTCGGCCCGCAGGGTGCGCAAGCCGCCGTCCCGCGCCGGGGACGTGCGGCGGTCGAGAAACGAGAGCGCGCGCGGGCGCGAGCGGTAGACGGTGTAGCCGGGCTGGCCGCTGGACGGCGGGCGCTTCCGCGGTGGACGGGGGGGTCGCGGATCGCTCATGGGGCCGGTGTATGGTGGCCGACATGCCCGACGGGTGCGTCGTTGGGGTCGATCTCGGGGGCACGAAACTGCTCGCGGGGGCCCTCGATCCTGGCCTCGGCGTGCGCCATCGTGCGCACCGGCCGGTCGCCGACCTCGACCGGGCCGATCTGATCGAGGCGATCGTGGACGTCGTCGCGGAACTGCGGTCCGCCGAGGACGATCCGATCGCGGCCGTCGCCTGCGGGATCCCCGGCCTCATCGACGTCCGGACCGGCGGCGTGGTGGAGTGCAACCACCTGCCGCTCGCCGGCCTCGATCTCGCCCGGCTGCTCGAAGAGCGGCTGGCCGTCCCCGTCGCCCTCGACAACGACGGCAACCTCACGGCGCTGGCCGAGCAGCGATTCGGGGCCGCCGCTGGCGCCCGCGACGCCCTCGTGCTGACGGTCGGCACCGGCGTCGCCGGCGGACTGATCCTCGGGGGCGACGTCTACCGCGGCGCGTTCGGCGGCGCCGGCGAACTCGGCCACCTCGTGATCGACGCCGGCGGCCGCCCCTGTCCGGGCGCGTGCCCGGGGCGCGGCTGCCTGGAGGCCTACGTGTCGGGGCTCGCGCTCGGCGCGGAGGGCGCCCGGCTGGCCGCGGATCACCCGGACTCGGCGCTGGCGGTCGCCGCGGCAGGGGGACGGGAGATCACCGGGGCGCTGGTGACGGAACTGGCGGCCGACGGCGACGCCGCCGCGGTCGAGGCCCTCGCCACGGTCGGGCGCTGGCTGGGCTGGGGCATCGTCTCGCTGGTCAACGCGCTCAACCCGGAGGTCGTCGTCGTCGGCGGCGGGGTCATAGCCGCCGGGGATCTGCTGCTCGGGCCGGCCCGGGAGATCGTGGCGGCCCGCGCGCTGCCGTTCGCGCGATCGGAAGTCCGCATCGTCCCGGCCCGCTTCGGCGCGGAGGCGGGCATGATCGGCGCCGGGGTCCGCGCGCTCGAACTCGTGCGCGGAGCCGCGGCGTGAGCCGCGGGCGGCGGCGGCGGGACGGAGCGGCGTGAGCGGCGCAGGCCGGCTGGTCGTCTGCCCCACGCCGATCGGCAACCTTCAGGACATCACGCTGCGCGCGCTGGCGGCGCTGCGGGACGCGGATGTCATCGCTTGCGAGGACACGCGCCGCACGAGGGTGCTGCTCGATCGCTACGGCGTCGACGCGGCGCTGGTCTCCTACCACGAGCACAACGAGCGCGAGCGGGCCGCGCAGCTCGTCGAGCGGATGCGGGGCGGCGCGGTCGTGGCCTTGGTGTCCGACGCCGGGATGCCGCTCGTCTCGGATCCCGGCGCGGTGCTCGTCGCGGCCTGCGTGGCGTCAGGGCTCGCGGTCGAGGTGCTGCCGGGGCCCAGCGCCGCGCTCGCGGCCCTGGTCGCCTCGGCGCTGCCGGCCGACCGCTGGCGCTTCGTGGGCTTCCTCCCGCGCAAGCGGGCCGAGCTGGAGCGGCTGCTGACCGGCGCAGGAGAGACGCTGATCGCCTTCGAGTCCCCGCACCGCCTGCCGGCCTCGCTGGCGATCCTCGCGGCCGCGGATCCGGACCGGCCGGTCGCCGTCTGCCGCGAGCTGACGAAGGTCCACGAGGAGGTCGTGCGCGGCCCGGCCGCCGAGGTGGCCGCGCGGTTCGCCGGGGGAGAGGTGCGCGGCGAGATCGTGCTCGTGGTCGGCGCGGCGGACGCGGCTGCGGTCGATGCCGCCCGCGCGGCCGAGGCGGTGCGGGCACTCGTGGCGGCCGGCGCCCGCGCCCGTCCTGCCGCCAGGGTGGTGGCTGGGCTCACCGGCGTCCCGGCGAACGCCCTGTACGCGGCGGTGTCCGGACAGGATCGCCCCGCCCGCGAGGAGTAGCGCGCTCCGACGCGGGCGCACTCGCTCTCGCAGCCTTCGGCGTCGCTTGATGCGTGCGGCCCGCGCGGTTCGTGGCGGGAGCGCGGCGCGTCTGTGCCGAATGTCGCCGGACGGATGGCGATCGGCCCGAGCGCGCCTACCGTGGGTCGCATGGCTGCCGCCGCGCTCCTGCTGATGCTCTGGCTGCTCGCCGCTCCGGCGGCGGCAGATGCCGC
>CAZEKK010000081.1:0-1831 GCA_964512905.1 uncultured Solirubrobacteraceae bacterium | reverse complement strand
GCCGGGTGGCGCTGGCCGGTGCACGGGCCGCTGCTCGAGGCGTTCCGCCTGCACCCGCAGCGCTTCGCCCCGGGCCAGCACCGCGGCATCGACATCGGCGCGCCGATCGGAGCGGAGGTGGTCGCCGCCTGCGGCGGGCGCGTCGCGTTCGCCGGGCATGCCGGCACCTCGGGCTTGGTCGTCAGCGTCGTCTGCGGCCCGCTCACGGCCACCTATCTCCATCTCGCGTCGGTCATCGTGGCCCGCGGGGATGTCGTCGCGGCGGGCTCGTCGCTCGGCGCGGTCGGTCGCAGCGGTCGGCCAGGCCATCGGCGCCCGCATCTGCACTTCGGCGTCCGGCGGACCGGTCGCCGGTGGGCCTACGTCGATCCGCTGACGCTCCTCGGCCGTCGTCCGTCGGCGCCGCCCGTCACCGTCCCCCTCCCCGGGCGGTGGCGGCCGGGGCCGCCGGCGCTCGGTCCGGCGCCCCGTCCCGCGCGAGCGCGGAATTCTCGCCGGCCTCGCGCCGCGCCGGCGGCGCCGGCAACCGCCGCCGCGGCACCGGCACCGGGGTCTCCTTGGTACGCGTGGGCCGGCGCCGCCCTGGCGGCGCTGGCGGTGCCGGGGCGCTGGTGCGCCGGCGTCGCCCGTCGGCGCCGGCGGGCCGGGCCGGCGGCCCGGGGCGCGCGGGCGGCGCGATGACGGAGCGCCGCCTGAGCATCGGTCGTGGGAGGCCGGGCAGCCGGATGCGGCGCGTCCGCGGCCCTGGATCGCTCCCGCCGAAGCTCGCCGAACCACGAGCACGGTGGTGCTCGGTGGCGCTGCCGAGCATCCGCGGCCATGCCGTCGCAGCCGTCCGGCTCATGCCGACCATGGCTCGGTGCGCGGGGTGTTGCGACCGACCGCCGGGTAGCCTTGACCGCCCGTGGCCTTCTACGTCACCACGCCGATCTACTACGTCAACGCCGCGCCGCATCTGGGGCACGCGTACTCGACGATTGCCGCCGATGTGCTCGCGCGCCACCACCGCCAGCGGGGCGAGGACGTGTTCTTCCTCACCGGCACCGACGAGCACGGCGAGCCGGTGGCCCAGGCCGCCGAGCGGGAGGGGGTGACGCCGGCGCAGCTTGCCGACCGCAACGCCAAGCACTTCCAGGATCTGATGCCGCTGCTCGGTGCCTCGAACGACTTCTTCATCCGCACGTCGGACCCCCACCACGTCGAGCGGGTGCAGGAGGTGCTCCAGCGCGTCCACGACAACGGGCACGTCTACCCGGGGCTCTACGAGGGCTGGTACTGCCCCCGGTGCGCGGACTTCAAGACCGAAGCCGAGATCGGCCCGGACACGACGTGCCTGATCCACAAGACGCCGCTGGACCGGGAGAAGGAGCGCAACTGGTTCTTCCGGCTTTCGTCGTTCCAGAAACCACTCGAGGCGCTCTTCGACGGACGGCCGGACTTCGTGATGCCGCCGACGCGGTTCAACGAGGCCCGCTCGTTCCTCGCCCAGGGGCTGCAGGACATCTCGCTGACGCGGGCGCGGATCACGTGGGGCATCCCGGTGCCCTGGGATCGCGACCAGGTCTTCTACGTCTGGTTCGACGCGCTGCTCAACTACTACACGGCACTCTCCTTCGCCCGTCCGGGCCACGACCTGACGAGCGCGTTCTGGCCGGCGAGCTTTCACCTGATCGGCAAGGACATCCTGAAGTTCCACACGATCTTCTGGCCCGCGATGCTCATGGCCGCCGACCTGCCGCTGCCCGAGCACGTCTTCGTGCACGGGTTCCTGCTCATGGACGGCGAGAAGATGTCCAAGTCGCTGGGGAACGTCCTGGACCCGTTCACGGTC
>CAZEKK010000080.1:7472-9958 GCA_964512905.1 uncultured Solirubrobacteraceae bacterium | reverse complement strand
CCAGCCCCCGCTGACCACGCAGTCGTCGTGACCGTCGCCGGCATCTCGGTCGCCTGGTCGGTGAACCGGGCCGCCGGCATCGCGGCACTCGCGCTCGCGTCGGTGTCCGTCTGCCTGGGGCTGATGCAGTCGCGCGGCCTGCCCGGCGCCCGCGGCCCGCTGCGCCGCGACCTGCGCCCCCTGCACGAGGCGGTCGCCCTGGCCACGCTCGCCGCCGCCGCGGTCCACGGCCTCGCCTACCTCGCCGACGACTTCCTCACCGTATCGGTGCGGGGCGTCCTCGTGCCGTTCGCGTCGGCCTACGAGCCTCTCGCGATCGGCCTCGGCCAGGTCGCGTTCTATGGCCTGGCCGCCTTCAGCCTGACGTACTACGCCCGCCGCTGGCTGGGCCCCGCCCGGTGGCGGGTCGCGCACCGGGCCGTGGCCGGCTTCTGGCTGCTGGCGGTCCTGCACGCGGCGCTCGTCGGCACCGATGCCGCCGCGACCTGGCTGATCGCCGGGCTGCTGCCGCCGATCGTGGTGGCCGCCGCCGCCCTCGCGTGGGCGTGGAGCGGGCGGACCGGCCCGGCCGCGGCCGCGCCGGGGCTACCCGAGCGGCCGCGTGCCGCAGCGCGCGAACCACGGCAGGCTCGCGAGCGGCGCCGCGGCCACGACCGTGCGACCGCCCGCCCGCCGCGGCCCGGCGCCGCGCAGCCGCCAGCAGCCGGGCGGCAGCCGGACCGCCCGCGACCGCGCGCCCTCGCGCACGACCGGCGCGACCAGCAGGTCTGAACCGACCAGCCACTGGTCGTCGGCCCGGGCAGAGCCAGCGGCCGCGGGGTCGGCGAGCCAGAGCGGGCGCACGGGCGGGGCCCCGGCGGCGAGCGCGCGCCGCCACTCGCGGCGCAGCAGCGGCACGGCGCGCGCGTGCAGCGCCGCCATCTCCCGCCACGCCCGCTGGGTGGCCGCGTCGTAGTCCCAGGGCATCCGCGCCCCGTCGAGCCCGGAGTTGTGGACGCGGAAGAACGGCGTCAGCGCGGCCAGCTGCGACCAGCGCACGAACAGCTCGGGCGCGGGCGTCGGCAGCAGGCCGGCGGGCGTGAACTGCGCGTAGCCACCGATGTCCGTCGTGAAGCCGTAGGCGCCGGCGACCGAGCGGTTGAGCATGTCCGGGATCACCGAGGGCAGCCCGGTGGCGCGGCTCCAGTCGACCGTCTCGTCGCCGGGGAAGGCGGCGTTCTCGTCGGCCGCCGAGCCCGGCCGGCCGGAGTACCCGGCGCGGACGAAGAAGAAGACGCCGTCGCCGCGGCGAGGCGCCCGGCGCAGCTCGGCGTCCACCGCGGACCGGGTCGCCCGGTGCTGGAGCACCGGGTAGCGGTTGTGGAGCGCGGCGCCGGTCGAGCCGTCGGCGAACCGCATCGCCGGCAGCACCTGCTCGCCGAAGTCGTTCATGAAGCCGTCGGCGCCCGTGCGCAGCAGTCCCGCGACGATCGATGCCCACCAGCGCCGGGCCGCCGGGTTCGTGAAGTCTATGAGCGCCGCCTTGGCGCCGATGAACGGCGAGTCGAACAGGAACGGCGCGCCGGCGGCGGTCCGGGCCACGAAGCCGCGCCGCACCGCCTCCTCGAACCGCCCGGGCGGCTCGGTCCGGGCTCGGTCGTCGGAGACGAACGGCCGCAGGTAGAGCAGGGCGCGGATCCCGCGGCGGTGCAGGCGCGCGATGGTGGCGCGGACGAACGCCGGCGGCAGCGTGGCCCAGCCCTCGAAGGCGTAGGCACGCACGGGCCAGCGCTCGCGTTCCAGGCGCGCGACGTCGGCCCGGACCTTCGCCTGGTACTGCGCCGTGGTCTCGTTGAGGACGGCGACCGCGCGGGAGAGGGTGGCGCCCATGCTCCACGCCGGCGGCAGGCGGTGGCGGCCGGTGATCGCGGTCAGATCGCGCAGCGCCCGCCGCGCCGGACCGGGCGCGACCACGAGCCGCAGCGCCGGCCCGCGGGCCGCGATCCGCCAGGCGTCGCGGCGGTCCGAGGCCAGCCGCCAGCGGGCCAGGGCGGCGGAGTCGAACAGCACCCCGTACCCGCGCGAGGAGAAGCCGAGCGGCTGCGGGTAGTAGTAGGCCGGGCTCGCATCGGGGAAGCGGTAGTCGAGCACCCAGTTGGTGAACGCCCGGCCGCGCAGGTTCGTCCCCTCGCGGCGGCCGCCGAAGCCGTGGAACGCCTCGTCCGGGCCCGAGGCGAACGCCGCGGAGACCGATCCGGCACCGGCCGGTCCCGCAACCCGGGCCGCGAGCGCGATCGTCCCGCCGCGGTCGGCGGCGACGGTCAGGACGATCGTCCGGCCCGCCGGGTCATCGGTGGCCAGCACGAGGCGCAGGCCGCGGCCGGCCGGCACGGCCGAAACCGCCCGCGTCGCCGTCCGCTGCGGCCCGGGCGGGGTTCCGGCAGGCGGGTTGGGATCGGGGCTGCCCGGCAGGACCGGGAAGCGCACGTCGGGGTCCACGCCGGCGG
>CAZEKK010000080.1:6008-7372 GCA_964512905.1 uncultured Solirubrobacteraceae bacterium | reverse complement strand
GGCGGCGGACAGGACGACACGAAGCATGGCGTCCGTGAGCCTAGGCGGCTGCGCCGGAATCCGCGCCGGGCAGCGGCGCGGGCACGTCGGTCGACTCGCCCGGTTCGAGGACGCGCACCTCGGTCGCCGGCGCCTGGGAGGCCGCGAAGGCGGCGAACTCGCGCGGCGGGCGCTCGAGCAGGTGGCCGAGGCGGCGGCGCCGGCCGACGGGGAGGAAGGTCCCCCAGTGGATCGGAACGGCGACGCGCGGTTTGATGCGGGTCACCGCCTCCGCGGCGCGGCGCGGGTCGAGGTGGCCCGCCCCGAGCGTCGCCCCCCACCCCCAGACCGGGATCAGGGCCAGGTCGATCGGCGCCAACGCCTCCATTCCGCTGAACAGGTCGGTGTCCCCGGCGAAGTAGACGCGGGCGCCGCCGCCCTCGAGCACGAAGCCCAGCGACTCGACCGCGGCCCCCGTCTTGAGGCGGCGCCCGTCGTGGTCGGCGGGCGTCGCCCGGATCGTCAGGCTTCCGACGTCGACGGCCTCCTGAACCTGCACCTCACGGACGTCGGCGAAGCCCAGCTTCCGCACGAGGCGCTCGAGACCCGGCGGGCCGATGAGCGGCGTTGCGCGATCGAGGCGCGCCAGCGTGGGGAGGTCGAGGTGGTCGTGGTGGAAGTGCGAGATCAGCACGGCGTCGAGGCGGTCGGCGATCGCCGGCTCGGGAGCGGCCGAGTGGCGCTGCAGGTGCAGGACGCGGCGGCGCAGGAGGGGGTCGGTGAGCACGCGGGCGCCGCCGAGCTCGATCAGCGCGGTCGAGTGCCCGACGAAGGTCACGCGTCCCGCGGCGGCGTTCATCTGCCTCACGTTCCCACATCGACCGGCGGGGCGGAGGCGTAGCATCGCCGGGCGTGACGGCAGAGCGCACCAGCCGGGCGTCCGAGCCGCCCGGGCCCCCGGAGCCGGCGCCGCCCGAGCCCCCGGAGCCCGCGCCGGGCCCGTCGCCCGTGAAGATCGGGGGCCGCGTCGCGATGCTCGCGATCACGGGCGTCTCGCTCTACCTGCTCGCGCCGACGCTCATCGACGTCTTCTCCTCGACGTCGCGCCTGGACGAGCTCGAGCCGTGGTGGCTGGCGGTCATGGTCCTCCTGCAGGCCGGGAGCTTCGCGTGCATGTGGTGGGTCCAGAAGCTCTCGATGCAGGTCAAGGGCTGGTTCGCCGTCGCCACCTCGCAGCTCGCCGGCAACGCCTTCGGACGGGTCGTCCCGGGCGGGGCCGCGGCCGCGGGCGCACTGCAGTACAAGATGCTCGTCGACGCAGGCGTGCCCGGCGCGCGCGTCGCCTCCGGCCTGACCGCCTCGTCGCTGCTGACCTTCGCGATGCT
>CAZEKK010000080.1:0-5908 GCA_964512905.1 uncultured Solirubrobacteraceae bacterium | reverse complement strand
CTGACCGCCGTGGGCGCCAGCCCGTCGCCGTCGCTGACCCTGCTGGCCTACAGCCTCTCCCAGATCCTCGGGCAGATCCCGCTGACCCCGGGCGGCCTGGGCTTCGTTGAGGCCGGCCTGACCGGAACCCTGGCGCTGGCCGGGATCAGCCCCGCCGACGCGCTGCTGGCCACCCTCGCCTACCGGCTGGTGTCGTACTGGCTCCCGCTGCCCGCGGGCGTCGTCGCGGTGGTGCTCCACCGCCGGCGCTACGGCCGGTCGTCGGCGGAGCCGGCTGCCGCCGAGCAGGCCTGAGGGGCGCTCGAGGTGGCGCGGGCCCTCGCGCGGGGCGCCGCGGCTGCGCGGGGGCGGCGCCACCGCGGGCGCGCCCCGCGGGCGGCGTCACGCGTAGTGGAGGTCGCCGTCGCCGTCGAGGTCGACGGGCTGCTCGCAGGTGGGGCAGTACCAGCGCGCCTCCAGCGCCGACCCGCAGGCGGCGTGGCGCACCGGGTCGGCCCCGTCGCCGCGGCGCGAGCCCCAGTCGGCGAGCAGTCGCAGCGCTCCGGCCAGCTCGCGGCCCGCTTCGGTCAGCTCGTAGACGAACCGCGGCGGCCGGTCCGAGTAGGGCTCGGCGACGGCGAGGCCGTGGGACTGCAGGCGGCGCAGGCGGTCCGTGAGCACGTTGGGGGCGATGCCGGGCAGGCCGGCCTCGAGGTCGCCGAACCGGCGCGCGCCGTCGAGCAGGGCGGCCACGAGCAGCAGCGTCCAGCGGTCCCCGACGGCGTCGAGCGCCTCGGCGAGCGAGCGGTATGCGGGGTCGGGCGGCGGGTCCGGCACGGCGACGATCGTACGCCCGGCAGTGGACCGTCTCGCCAGCACGCTCACGCCCGCAGCCGCCGCTGAGCAACCGCCAGCGGGCCTGGTACCGTGTCACTTGCTACCTGCAAGTCACTAGGAAGGCCGCCGCCATGCCCCCCTCCGCCCTCGCCTCCGTCCAAGACGCCATCCGCTCCGCGGCGGCTGCCGCCGGCCCCGCCGTGGTCGGCCTCGGCCGCGGCTGGGGACGCGGATCCGGCGTGATCGTCGCTCCCGGCCAGGTGCTCACCACGGCCCACACCCTCCGCGGCGACGCCGGCGCCCTCACCTTCTCCGATGGGGAGCAGACGACCGCGACGGTGCTCGGCACCGACCCCGATCTGGACGTCGCGCTGCTCGCCGCCGACACCGGCGGCCGCGCGCCGATCGGATGGGACCCGGCGGCCGCCGGCGCCGTCGAGATCGGCACGGCCGTGCTCGCCGCGGCCAATCCTGGCGGCCGGGGCCTGCGCGTGACCCTCGGATTCGTCTCGGCGCCCGGGCGCCGCTTCCGGGCGCCGAGCGGCCGGCGCATCACCGGCGTCATCGAGCACACGGCCCCGCTGCCACGCGGCTCGTCCGGCGGGCCGCTGCTCGACGCCGACGGACGCCTGCTCGGCCTCAACGCCCTGCGCATGGAGGGCGGGTTCATCCTCGCCGTCCCGGCTGGCCCGGCGCTGCGCGCCCGGACCGACGCGCTCGGCCGCGGGGAGGCCGCGGGGAGGCCGCGCCTCGGGATAGCGGTCGCCTCCTCCCGGGTCGCCCGCCGGATGCGCACGGCCGTCGGCCTGCCCGAGCGCGACGGCGTGCTGGTGCGGGGCGTGGAAGCGGGCAGCCCGGCGGACGCCGCCGGGGTCCAGCGCGGCGACCTCATCGTGGCCGCCGACGGAACCGACGTGGACGGCCTCGACGCCCTCTACACGGCGCTCGACGGCGCCGGCCCGGCGCTGGCGCTGCGCGTCCTGCGCGGCGCCGACGAACACGACCTGACCGTCGCGCTCGGCGCGGAGACGGCAGCGTGAGCGCCGAGGCGCAGGCCGCCGCCATCGACGCCGAGGCGCTCGACGCCTACTCGCGGACCGTCGCCGGCGTCTCGGAACGGGTCGCCCCGTCGGTCGCCAACCTGCGGGTCACGCGCCAGACCCGTTCCGGGCGGGTGCCGGCAGGCGCGGGCTCGGGCGTCGTCCTCACCCCGGACGGCTTCGTGCTGACGAACGCCCACGTCGTGGCCGGGCGCCAGCGCCAGGGCCGCGCCTCGTTCGTGGATGGGCGCGAGTTCGCGTTCGACGTCGTCGGGCGCGACCCGTTCTCGGACCTCGCGGTGCTGCGCGCCGAGGCGCGCGACCTCGTGCCTGCGGTGCTCGGCGACGCCGAGGGGCTGCGCGTGGGCCAGCTCGTCGTCGCGATCGGCAACCCGCACGGATTCGCCTCGTCGGTGACCGCCGGCGTCGTGTCAGCCCTGGGCCGCTCGCTGCCGGCCCAGGCGAGCGGGACGGTACGCATCATCGACGACGTGATCCAGACCGATGCCGCGCTCAACCCAGGCAACAGCGGCGGTGCGCTCGTGGACAGCCTCGGCCGGGTGGTCGGGATCAACACCGCCGTCGCCGGGATCGGCCTCGGCCTCGCCGTCCCGATCAGCGCCGCGACCCGCGCGATCGTCGGCGCGCTGATGACCGACGGCCGCGTGCGCCGCGCCTACCTCGGGATCGCCGGCGGACCCCGGCCCCTCCCGCCAGCCGCCCGCGTCCGCGAGCGCCGCCGCGACGCGGTCGAGGTCACCGACGTCGTGGATGGCAGCCCCGCCGCCCGGGCGGGGCTGCGCCCCGAGGACCTCCTGCTCGAGCTCGACGGGGTGGCCCTGGAGCGAGTCGCGGATCTCCAGCGGCTGATGGTCGCCGACCGGATCGGCCGCGCGGCCCCGCTGCGCGTCCTGCGCGCCGGCCGCGAACTCACGCTCGAGCTGGTCCCGGGCGAGCTCGAGCAGCGCGAGCGCGACGGCGGCCCGCGGCGCCGCGGGCGCTGACAGGGGGGTCCGTCGCGGCGCCGCGGACGCCGGGGCGGGCTGCGCGTCGACGGCCCGCAAGGGCGCGGCGGGCACCGGCGGCGCGGCGGGCACCGGCGCGACCGGCGGCGCGGCGATCAGGGTCTCCCCGGGCGCCGGCCCAGACCAGCCGGGCGGCGCGGCGGCGACCGCCCAGGCGCCGGGCGTCGGTGCGACGTGCAGGACGCGGGCGACGGCCCAGCTCATGGTCATCTACTGCGCGGCGACCGCGCCCCCTGGGCGCGGCCACCCCAGGTCGGGCTCCCCGGCGGCGAGTTCGGCGCACACGGCGTCGACCGCACGCGGGTCGAACTGCGACCCCGAGCAGCGCCGCAGCTCCGCCACCGCCCGCTCGAGCGTCCAGGCCGGCCGGTACGGACGCGGCGCGGTCATCGCGTCGAAGGCGTCGCAGACCGCGATGATCCGGGCGCCGAGCGGGATCTCCTCGCCCGCGAGGCCATCCGGGTAGCCGGCGCCATCCCAGCGCTCGTGGCTGGCCCGCACGAGCGCGGCGACCTGCCGCAGCGACGGCGCCGCGGCGACGATCCGCGCGCCGATGATCGTGTGCTCGCGCATCGAGGCCCACTCGTCCGCGTCGAGCGGACCCGGCTTGAGGAGGATCGCGTCCGGAACCGCCGTCTTGCCGATGTCGTGCAGCGCAGCCGCCTGGACGACGACCTCGAGGCCGTCCTCCGGCACGCCGAGTCGCCGGCCGACGCGCTCGACCAGGCCGGCAACTTCGTCGACGTGCTCCCCCAGATCGGCGTGGCGCTCGGCCATCACGCGCAGGAGGACGTCCGTCGACTGGCGCGCAGCGCCGTCGACGGGCAGACCGCCGCGCCCGGCCCGGGCCGGGCCATGACGGCGGTCGGCGATGCGCAGCACGTCGCCGGGCGCGTCGGCCTCCAGCGGGAACGTCGAACGATCGTCCACGGCGAGAGGGTTCTCCAAGGAATCGGACAGTCCCGCTCGACGGTTGAGCGCTGCAAGATTCCTGTCACCGCGGCAGCCTCCGGTCGGATCGGGACCGTGCAAGGAATCGTGCGTTGAGCAGGAATTTCCGTTGGTAGCGTCGTCCGCCGCCGGGGCGGGTGCCGGAGTGCCCCCGCCGCCGTCTGCACCGGATGCCCGCGCCCCTCCCCACCCGCACCACCTCGCCGGACCGCCCGGGCCGCACCGCGTCTGCGCGCCGAGTGGCGCTCGGCGCAGCCATCGCCGTGCTCGCGGCGGTGGCGATCGCCGCCGTGCTCGCCGCGGCGGGCGCCGGCAACGCCCACGCCGCGGTCGCCGGCGCGGCGTCGTGGGAGCCGCTGGAGGCCGGCGACGAGGGCGGCCGCGTCCGCGACCTCCAGCGCCGCCTCGGCCTGCGCGCCGACGGCCAGTTCGGACCGGCCACCGAACGGGCGGTCAAGCGCTTCCAGCGCCGCCGCGGCCTGACCGCCGACGGCATCGTCGGCACGGCGACCTGGCGGGCGATCAAGACCCGCTCGCGCGCGACGCGCCGGGCCTCCGCGCGTCGGCGGGCCGCGCCGCGCCGCCGCGCCGCCGTCCGGCTGCTCCAGCGCCGCTTGGGCATCACCGCCGACGGCAAGTTCGGCCCCGGCACCCTCGGCGCGGTCAAGGACTTCCAGGCCTCGCACGGCCTCACCGCGGACGGCGTCGTCGGGCCGGCGACGTGGTCGGCCCTGGGCGTGCGCGGCCGGCGGCCGACCCTCAAGCGCGACCGGGCGCGGCGCGGCGGCGCGCCGTCGGGCAGCCGGGTTCGCCGGCTGCGGCGGATGATCCGCGCGGCGAACCGGATCGCCCGGCTTCCCTACGAGTGGGGCGGGGGCCACGGCACCTTCACCGACGACGGCTACGACTGCTCGGGCACGGTCTCCTACGTGCTGCACGCGGGCGGATTCCTCAACGTGACCAAGGACGCCGGCGAACTCATGTCATTCGGACGGCGGGGCCGGGGCCGCTGGGTGACGATCTACGCCAACCACTCCCACGTCTTCATGGTCATCCGCGGCCGCCGCTACGACTCCTCGGCGCTGCACGAAGCCGGCAGCCGCTGGTCCTCGCGCGGCCGCCCGGTGCGGCAGTTCGTCGCCCGCCACCCGGCCGGGCTGTAGCGGGCCGGGCCACACCGGGCGGCCCGGCCACGCCCGTGCGCCCGCTCCGGCGGTTCCGTCACCAGTCCGCAAGATCCCCGCGCTACCGTGAACGGCAGGCGTGCGGCGCACGCCCGGCGAGCTTGAACGACCGGAGGACCGCGATGACGAGCAAGGTGACGAAGTCCGACCAGGAGTGGCGCGAGCAGCTCACGCCCGAGCAGTACGAGGTGACCCGCCGGCACGGGACCGAGCGGGCCTTCACCGGCGCCTACCACGACGAGAAGCGCCCCGGGATCTACCGCTGCGTCTGCTGCGGCGCCGAGCTGTTCGACGCCGGCACGAAGTTCGACTCCGGCACGGGGTGGCCGAGCTTCTTCCGGCCCGCCGCCGACGGGGCCGTCGAGGAGCGCTCGGACACGAGCTTCGGGATGCGGCGCACCGAGGTGCTGTGCGCACGCTGCGACGCCCACCTCGGGCACGTCTTCGACGACGGGCCGGCGCCGACGGGCCTGCGCTACTGCATGAACTCGGCGGCGCTGGACCTCGAGCCGCAGGACGACGCCGGGCCGCCGGGCGACGCCGACTGACCCGGGCTCCGCGGCGGCGCCTCGCCGTTCGTGGCGGCGCCGCCACGCCCGGTCGCGGCGGCCGGATTGCCCAAAGAGCGGGGTCGTTGCCTGCCGCGGTTTGCGTTCCGTCCGACGGTGTCGCTTTCATGGCCGTGGTTCGCGGCAGTCGCCACGAGGTCCGGAGCCTTGAACGCCCCGCCCCGGCAGATCTACGCCAGCACCCTCTCGCGCCGTCAGCGCGCGTGGGGCGGTCGTCGGCGTCGGCGCGGCTTCCTCGCCCGGGCCCGCGCCTGGACGGGCTGGCTGGCCGCCCTCGCCGTGACCGCCGCCGGCACCGCCGCGCTCGTGCTCGGCCACCTGCC
>CAZEKK010000079.1:0-10014 GCA_964512905.1 uncultured Solirubrobacteraceae bacterium | reverse complement strand
TGGGTGGCCAACAGCGCGGCGGGAACGGTCAGCCGCATCGACACCGCGACCGGTCGCGCCGACCCCCCGCAGCGGGTCGCTCGGCGGCAGGTGCTGGCCCTCGCCGCCGACTCCGGTGGCGTCTGGGCGGCGATCACCAATACGTCCACCGCTGATCCGATCGCCGTCGTCGGCCTCGACCCCGGCACGGCTCGTGCGACGGGCGACGCCCTGCGGGTCCCCGGTGGCATCCCGCTGCGGCTGGCGGCCGGCGCGGGATCGGTGTGGGCGACCGACGTCGGTGCCGAGTTCGCCTCGGCGCGCGGCGACGCCCGGGCCGCGGGCGTGATCCGCATCGATCCGCGCCGCGCCGCGGTCGCGGGCGCGCCGATCCGGGTGGGCGCTCGGCCGGGCGGGATCGCCGTCGGCGCCGGCGCGGTCTGGGTTGCGAACGCCGGCGACGGTACGGTCAGTCGCATCCCGCTGGCCGGGTAGCGGTCACGCTCGCCGCGTCAGCCGCGCTCCGCGCCCGCCCGCGGCGCGAAATCATCCCTTTGGCCGATGTGCGCCCGGCGGCGCCGCCGTACGGTGCGGACCATGACCACTGGGAGAGAGCACCTGGCTCACGCCGACGCCGTCTACGGCGCCGCCGTCGTCGGGTGCCGCAGCGACGCGGCCGCCGCCGACGTCACGGTCTTGGTCTGCGCCGCCGCGGCCAGGGCGACGGACCCGCCCCGCCGGGGCCGGCTGGTGCAGCGTGCCGTCCTGGCCGCGATGCGCAGCGCCCCCGCCGACGGCTTCGACCGGATGGCGCTCGAGGACCGCGAGGCCGTCGCCCTCGTCCGGCTGGCCGGCTGCTCGGAGGACGAGGCTGCGGCCGCGCTGGGCGTCGACGTGGCGGCGGTCCGGCGGCGCCTCCTGCGCGGACTGCGGGCCTTGGCCGGCGGCCCCGTGGCCGCGGCAGCGTGAGTCCCGCGCCGCGCCCGCGCCTACTCCAAGAACCGCGCCGCGAACGCCGCGGCCTCGGCCCGGTTGCGCAGCCGCAGCTTCTCCAGCACGTGGCGGACGTGCGTCTTCACCGTCGCCTGGGAGATGTAGAGCCGTTCGGCGATCTCGCGGTTGCGGAGCCCCTGGGCCACGAGGGCCAGCACCTCGCGCTCGCGGTCCGAGAGGGCGTCGAGTGGATCATCGCCGCCGGGGGCCGCCGCGAAGTCGTCGAGCAGCCGGCTGGCCATCCGCGCGGGCACGAGCGGCTCGCCGGCCCCGGCGCCGAGCACCGCATCGACGAGATCCTGGGGAGGCATGTCCTTCAACAGGTAGCCCGCCGCTCCCACGCGCAGCGCGGCGTAGAGGTCGGGCTCCTGCTCGGACACCGTGAGGATGAGCACCTCGGTTTCCGGCAGCCGCTCCCGGATGGCGGCACACGCCTCGGTTCCACGCATCACCGGCATGTTGAGGTCCAGCAGCGCCACGGCCGGCTTCTCGGCGAGCGCCCGCTCGACAGCCTCGCGCCCGTCGGCCGCCAGCGCGACCACGTCGATGCGAGGATCGACCGCCAGCAGCGCGGCCGTGCCCTCCCGCATGAGGCGGTGGTCGTCGGCAACCAGGACGGTGACGACGTCGGCGCTGGCCATGCCCGCGACCGTATCCTGTCCGCCACCCGTGGGCGCTGAGGATCCCCACCCCGCCGCGGCCGGCGCCGCCGACCGCCTCCCGCCCGAGACCGCCGCCGCACTCGGCCGGGTGGCCCGGACGCTCGTCGCCAGCGGCACGCTCGCGCAACTCGCGGGTCGCGCGCTCACGGAGATGCGGGCGGCGCTCGGGCTCGGACCGGCGGTCCTGTACCTGCCCGATCCCGACGGCCGCCCGGCGCTGCAGCGATTCGTCGAGTCCGGCGGCGAGTGCGCCCGGGCCGAGCTGTCGTTCGACGAGGAGGCGTGGAAGCTCGCGGTCGCCGGCGGCCGGCCGCTCGTCTTCCTCGAGGAGGGATCCTGGCTGGTCGCCAATCCGTTCCAACCGCCGGCGGCCTCCTGGCTGGCGCTCCCGCTCGCCGCCCGCGGTCGGCTCGTCGGCGTCGTCGTCGCCGCCACCCTCGCGCCGCTGCGCCTCGACTCCCAGGGCGCGATGGTGCTGGCACTGCTCGGAGACCTCCTCGGCGCCGGCATCGCCACGGCCTCGCTGCGCGCCGAGGTGCAGCGGACCGAGATCCAGCGCGAGCGGATGCGCCTCGCCGCCGACGTGCACGACGGGCTCGCCCAGGATCTCGCGCTCGCGCTGCGTGAGATCGCCTTCCTGGACGGCGATCCGGATCCCGCGGCGGCGGCGGCGAGCCGCAGCCGCCTCCGCGAGGCGATCGGCTCGGCCCACCGGATCGTCCGCGCGCGACTGGAGGATCTCGCCGTCTTGGTGCCGGTCGGCGGTGCCGGCGCGGCGGTCGAGGAGGTCTGCGCCCGCACCGCGCGCGACGGCCTCCCGGTGGACGTGCGCGTGGGCGGGCCCGTGGCCGACGTCCCGCCCGAGACCCTCGCGGTGGTGCTGCGCGTCCTGACGGAGGCGCTCACCAACGCGCGCAAGCACGCTCAGGCAACCCGCGCTGCGGTCGTGCTGGAGGCCACCGGCGCGGCCCTGACCCTCGAGGTGCACGACGACGGGGTCGGGTTCGCCGCCGACGCAGCCGGCGGGCCCGGCGACGGGCACTTCGGCTTGACGATCATGCGCGAACGCGCGCGGGGCGCCGGCGGCGACGTCCGCGTGGAGCCGGTGCCCGCCGGCGGAACCCAGGTCGTCCTCGAGCTCCCCGTTGGCGCATGAGCGGTCCATCTGATGGAGTGGCGCCCGTGATCGGCCCGGAGCTCGAGCACGCGACGGACGGCGGCAGCTGCCCGCACCTCGCGGTGCTGCTGCGGACGCCCGCCGAGCTGCCGTCGGTGCTCGCCGCGTTCTACGGGCTGGGCGCCAGACGTGGCGGCTGGCTCGTGCACCGTTCGCTGCCGGGTGAGGGCGCGGCCGACAGCAGGATGCTCGCCGACGCCGGGCTCGACGTCGCGGGCCTGGAGGGCGAGGCCCGCCTCGAGGTCGCCGAGTTCGATCCCGACGAGCGGCCCGAGGAGTCGACCCAGCGGTGGACCGCGGGTCTCGAAGCCGCGCTGAGGCGCGGCCTGACGGGGCTGTGGTACTCCCGCTTCGCGGTCGGGCAGGCCACGGCGGACTTCGCCCTCGTCGAGGCCCACGAGCGGGCGTGGGACGCCGCCTTCGCCGGCCGGCCCGTCGTGACGCTCTGCCCCTACGTCGTCGGCGACCTCGACGCCGCGGCCGCGCTCGAGCGCCTCGATGCCGTGGCGTCGTTCCACGCGGCGGTGGCGGTCCCGCGCGGCGACGGGTTCTCGCTGCTCGGCCGGGCGACGTTCTGACCCCGATGCTCGCGCGCGAGTTCGAGCACGCCACCGAGCACGGGGCCTGCCCGCACATGGCCGTGCTGCTGCGCACCGCCGCCGAGCTTCCTGCCGTGCTGGCGCCGTTCTACGCGCTCGGGGCCAAGCGGTCGGCGTGGATGGTTCACCGCGCCCTGCCGGGCGAGGGCGACGCGGACCGCAGGCGCCTGGTCGCCGCGGGCCTCGACGTCGACGGCCTCGTGGCCGCCGAACGCCTCGTGCTCATCGAGGTCGATCCCGCCGAGGCGCCCGCGGCGGCGGTCGCACGCTGGGAGGAGGGTCTCGACGCTGCGCTGGCCCGCGGGCTGAGCAGCCTGTGGTACTCGCGCTTCCCCGTGCGGGCGTCCGCGCCGGCGGTCTCGCGAGCGTTCGCGGTGGACCGCCTCTGGGACGAGACGTTCCGTGACCGCCCCGCCGTCGCGCTCTGCCCGTACGTCGTCGGGGATCTGGACGAGGCCACCGCGCTGGACCGGCTCGACACGCTGACCCACTTCCACGATCACGTCGCCGTGCCGGACGGGAACGGGTTCCGGATGGTCGACCGGGCCTGACGGTCAGGCGAACGGGAGGGCCACGACCTCGGCGCAGACGCCGCCGTCGCCGACCGCGACGGTTGCCCCCGGCTCGGCTTCGCGGCGGACCAGTGCCAGGCCGATCGGCCCCAGCCGCGGAGAGACGACACTGGTGGTCAGCGTCCCGACGTCGCGGTCGCCGAGGTGCAGCGGTGCGCCGGCGGGCACGGGCCCGCTGAGCTTCAGGCCGCGGAGGTGGCGGTTGGGCTTGCCCTTGTAGTGCAGCCGCGCCACCGTCTCCTGCCCGACGTAGCAGCCCTTGGTGAAGCTGACGTAGCGGTCGTTGAGCCCGGCCTCCTGGGGGATGACCGAGTCGTCGAGGTCCACGCCGTACCGCGGCCGCCCGCGCTCGACGCGGACGACGTCGGCGTCGGCCTCGTCCACTGGGACGGCGCCCTGCGCGACCAGCGCGGCGGCGACGGCCGCGGTCTGCTCGGCGGCGCAGAGGACGTCTACCCCGGTGTCGGTGCTCACCAGCCGCACGGGCCCGCCGGCGATCTGCGCAGGGGCGTGATCGTGCTCGGCGGGGCCGAGGCCTGCGGCGTCGGCGCCGACCGCCGACCGCGCGCCGGGCCCGATCAGCGACAGCAGCCCGCGCTGGACGGTGCGCTTGTGCAGGGCGGCGTCGAAGCCGATCAGGCCGAGGCGGACGCGGTTGAACAGCTCCTGCAGCGCGGCGCGGTCAGTGTCGAGCAGCAGCTCGTCGCCGGCGTCGAGCACGCGGACGTCGGCGAGCATCTTGCCCTTGTGCGAGAGCAGCGCCGCGGCGCAGCCGCGTCCCGGCTCCAAGACGAGGATGTCGTTCGTCACCTGCCCGGTGAGGAACTCCTTGGCGTCCGGCCCCGAGAGCGCGAGCTTGCCCCGTTCGGAGCGGTCGACCAGCCCGCAGCCCGTGGTCAGGGCCGCATCAGCGGCGGCGGAGCGGTCGGCGACGGCCACGGATCGAGGATAGCTCGCAGCGATCCCGTCGCTTCTTGACATACCAAGAAATTGTTTGGCCTCCAATGGAACCCTTGCTACGCTGGGCCGGATGCCGCGGACGGAGCCAGCCCTGACCCCTGCCGTCGAGGACTACGCGAAGGCGATCTACGCGCTGCAGGGCGGCGACGAGGATCCGGTCTCCACGAACGCGATCGCCGACCGCCTCGGCGTCACCGCGGGGTCGGTCTCCACGATGCTCCGCAAGCTCGCCGACCTCGGCGTCGTCGACCACGAGCCCTACCGCGGCGTGCGGCTCACGCCGGAGGGCCGGCGGGTCGCGCTCGAGGTGATCCGCCACCACCGGCTCCTCGAGCTGTTCCTCGTCGAGGTGCTCGACGTGCCGTGGGACCGGGTCCACGACGAAGCCGAGGTGCTCGAGCACGTCCTCTCGGAGGATCTCGAGCGCTTGATCGCCGACAAGCTCGGCCATCCCACGATCGATCCCCACGGCGACCCGATTCCGAGCCCGGAGTTCACGATCGACGAGGTCGCGACCGAGCCGCTATCGGACCTCGACGTGGGCAGCCGCGGCACGTTCGTGCGGGTGTCCGACTCCGATCCGGAGATGCTGCGCTATCTGTCGGAACGCGGGATCGCGCCGGGGGACGATCTCGAGATCGTCGAGCGCCATCCCTTCGGCGGCCCCGTGTTCGCCCGCTTCGCGCACGGCACCGAGGTGCTCGGCGGCGACCTGGCCGCCGCGATGCGCGTCGAGGTCCGCGCGTGAACCCGCCTCCGCCGCCGCCCGGGGGCGAGTCGGTCGCCCTGCCGCCGCAGGCGCTGGAGGCGCCGAGCGCGCTGCAGCGGGTGCACGCCCGCGGCCGCGTGCGCGGCACGGTTGCGCTCCTCGGCCCCGCCTTCGTCGCGGCGATCGCCTACGTCGATCCGGGGAACTTCGCCACGAACATCGCCGGCGGCTCGCAGTTCGGCTACCTGCTCCTGTGGGTCATCGCCTGCGCGAACCTGATGGCGATGCTGATCCAGAACCTCTCGGGCAAGATCGGCATCGCGACCGGGAAGAACCTCGCCGAGCTGTGCCGCGAGCACTTTCCGCGGCCCGTGACCTGGGGCCTCTGGGTCCAGGCCGAGCTGATCGCGATGGCGACCGACCTCGCCGAGTTCATCGGCGCCGCCATCGCCCTGAACCTCCTCTTCGGCGTGCCGCTCTTCACCGCGGGGCTCATGACCGGGATCGTGGCGTTCGCGCTCCTCGGCCTCCAGCAGCTCGGCTACCGGAAGTTCGAGCTGGCGATCGCCGGGCTGCTCGGCGTGATCCTGCTGGGCTTCCTCTACAACACGCTCGAGATCGGCGCCGACGCGTCGGGCGTGCTCGGCGGGTTCGTGCCGTCCTTCGACGGAACCGACTCGGTGCTGCTGGCCACGGGCATCCTCGGAGCGACCGTCATGCCGCACGTGATCTACCTGCACTCGGCGCTGACGCAGGACCGGATCGCACCGCACGACGACCGCGAGCGTCGCAAGCTGCTCAAGGTGCAGCGCTGGGACGTCGTGATCGCGATGGGCATCGCGGGCGTCGTGAACATGGCGATGCTGATCGTGGCCGCCTCGCTCTTTCACGACTCCGGGCTCACGAATGTCGACACGATCGAAGGCGCCTACGCCGGCTTCGATGATCTCGTCGGCACGAGCGCGGCGGTGGCGTTCGGCCTCGCGCTGCTGGCGTCGGGCTTTGCGTCATCGAGCGTGGGGACCTACGCCGGGCAGGTCGTCATGCAGGGCTTCATCAACCGCACGATCCCGATGCTCCTGCGGCGGCTGGTCACGATGGCGCCGGCACTGATCGTCCTCGCCATCGGGCTCGACCCGACGCGGTCGCTGGTGATCAGCCAGGTGGTGCTGTCGTTCGGCATCCCGTTCGCGCTCGTCCCCCTGATCCTGCTGACCCGGCGGCGCGACATCATGGGCGGCCTGGTCAACCGTCCGATCACGACCGTCGTGGCCGCGATCGTCGCCGCGCTCATCATCGCCCTGAACGGCTTCCTGCTGTACCAGACGTTCTTCGGGTAGCGGCGCCGGCTCCGTCCGCCGTCGCCGCCGGCCCCGGCACGGCCGGTAGGCTTGCCGCACGATGGCGCTCGCCGCTGACTTCCAGGAGATCGTCGACTCCCTGCCGCCCGACTGGACCGACCTCGAGGTCGACCTGCGGATCTTCGACGAGACGCGATACGTCGACGCGTCCACCTACCTCGTGACCTGCAACGCCCAGCCGTACTCGAAGCACGACTGGCACTGGCGGCTGCTCGTCGCCCGCGAGTTCGGCCACGCCGCTGCGGCGCCGGTGGCGCGCAACGCGCTGCGCCTCCTCGACGAGGCGGGCATCGCCGGCGAGATCGAACTGCGCGAGTGGCGGTCCGGCCGCGTCGAGGTCACCCAGATGTGGGGCCGCCCCGAGTCGGTGCGCGAGCAGTTCCGCCGGATGCGCGCGCAGTAGCGCGATGGCCCGGGTCGTCGCACTCGTCCCGGACCTGATGTTCGGATCGCGGGTGAGCGCCGCCCTCGGTGCTGCCGGTCACGATGTCGCGCTCTGCGCCACGCCCGAGCCCGCGGCGGCGCAGGCCGCCGCCGCCGACCTGCTCGTCGTCGACCTGGCGGCGCCGGGCGCGGACCCGGCTGGCGCCCTGGCCGCCCTGCGCGCTGCCGGCGCCGCGGGCCGGTCGCTCGCGGTCTACTCGCACGTCGACGCCGACACCCGGCGGCAAGCGCTGCACGCCGGCTTCGACCTCGTCGTCCCGCGGTCCCGGTTCGTGCGCGAGGGGCCCGAGCTCGTCGCGGCGCTGCTGGTGCGGCCAGGCTGATGGTCCACGAGCTCGGCGCTCCGGCGGCCGGGCGCGCGGTCGTTGGTCGGAGCGCGCACCACCGGTTCTGCCGTCCGGGGGCGGCCCTACGATCGGCTGCCCGTCCACCGTCGATCCACGAGGTCCGCCATGGAGCCGCGCACCACTTCGGCCTACGTCGCCGAGTTCATCGGGACGTTCTTCCTCGTGCTGTTCATCTGCGTGGCCGTCTCAGTCCAGGTGGGGGGGTTCCGGGCGCCCGACTTCGTGCTGATCGGACTGGTGCACGCGTTCATCCTCGCGATGCTCATCTACGCCCTCGGCTCGGCGTCCGGGGCGCACTTCAACCCGGCGGTGACCCTGTCGCTGCTGGCGCTGAAGAAGATCCGGGGGGCGGACGCCGGGATCTACGTCGTCCTGCAGCTCGCGGGCGCGGTGGCCGCGGCACTTGTCACCAAAGCGCTGCTCAGCGATGAGGGGGCGGTCGCGAACTACGGCACGCCGGCGGTGAGCGACTTCCTGTCGGGCCGGGCGTTGGCCGGGCTGACCGCCGAGGCAATTGGCACCTTCGTGCTCATGTTCGCGATCATGGCGCTGGCGGTGAACCCTCGCGGCGAGCGTGCGTGGGCGGGCTGGATCATCGGCGCGGCGCTCGGCGTCGCCGTCATGATCATCGCGCCGCTGACGGGCGGGAGCTTCAACCCCGCCCGCTGGTTCGGCCCCGCGCTCGTCGCCGGCGAGTGGGCCGATGCCTGGGCCTACATCGTCGGGCCGATTCTCGGTGCCGTTGCGGCCACGTTCGTCTACAAGGCGGTCGTGCTCGACCCCGAGGCGAAGCGGGCCGAAGCCCCGATCGAGAAGTACCAGTAGCACCCGCGCCGACGGGCCGGCGGGCGGTGCCGCCCGCCGCGCCCAGCCGACGCCGCGCGTCGCGGCCGTAGACTCCCCGCCGTGCGCCGCCGCGTGACGTTCAGCCGCAACGTGACGCTCTCCCTGTCGCGGAGCTGCCGCTGCTACTGCAAGTACTGCTCCTTCGCCACCCATCAGGCGCACCTTCAGGAGCCCGAGCAGGTCATCGAGCTGCTGGACGGCGCGGCCCGCCGCCGCGTCAAGGAGCTGCTCGTGCTCACCGGCGAGGCCCCCGAGGTCGCGAGCGACGAGGTGCGGGCGCGCCTGGCGGCGCTCGGCCACGCCGACTTCACCTCCTACGTCGTCTGGGCCTGCGAGCAGGCGCTGCAGCGCGGACTGCTGCCGCACACCAACCTCGGCGTCCTGTCCCGACGTGACCTCGCCCGCCTGCGCGAGGTCACCGCCTCCCAGGGGCTGATGCTCGAGTCCGCCAGCGAGCGGCTGATGGGCACCGTCCACGCCGGGTCGCCGACCAAGCACCCGGGGCGCCGGCTCGAGACGATCGCGACCGCGGGCGCGCTGCGGATCCCCTTCACGAGCGGGATCCTCGTCGGCATCGGGGAGAGCGAGGAGGAGCGGATGGCCGCGCTCGAGGCGCTCGCTGCCGCGCACGCCGAGCACGGCCACCTCCAGGAGGTGATCCTGCAGAACTTCGTCCCGCACCAGCGCTACTACGGCCAGGAACCCGCCGAGATCGCCACCGAGGCCGCCGCCCGGTACTGGCGGACCGGGGTGGCCGACGGCCCGGAGCTGCCGCTGCCGGCGTGGGCGTGCGCGGTGACGGTCGCCGACATGGAGCGGCTGGTCGCCGAGACCGCCCGGCTAATGCCCGGCGTCGGCATCCAGATCCCGCCGACCCTCGCCGACTGGTGGCCCCGGCTCGTGGCCGCGGGCGCCACGGACCTCGGCGGCCTGTCCGCCAACGGCGACCACATCTCGCCCGAGCATCCCTTCCCGTCGCCCAGCCAGGTCCGCAAGCGCATGGCCGCCGACGGCGTCGCCCTCACCGAGCGGCTGTGCGTCTACCCGCAGTTCATCGATCCGGAGTGGATGGCGCCTGGGGTGCTCGACGTGATCAAGGCGCGCTACTGGAGCTTCATCCCGCGCCGGGGCTCGGGCCGCACGGAGCCGCCGTTCGCGATCCGCCGCGAGCTGGTCGGCCCCGCAGTCGAGCGCGCCCGCGACGGGCAGCTGCTGGGCGTGCAGGAGCTGACCGCGCTCTTCGCCGAGATCCGGCCCGAGGCGATCGAGGCGATCCGCGAGGCGGCCGATGAGCTGCGGGCCGACCTGGCAGGGGAGGACGTCACCTACGTCGTCAACCGCAACATCAACGTCTCGAACATCTGC
>CAZEKK010000078.1:4519-10065 GCA_964512905.1 uncultured Solirubrobacteraceae bacterium | reverse complement strand
GCGGGAGAGCGCCGCGCGGCTCCCCGCCCCCCAATCGCCCGGACTACTGCACCGCGGCCAGCGGCGCGATGCGGTGGTCGCGGGTGAAGAGGCGGCGCATGAGGCCGAGCACGACCACCGTCGTCACGGTCGCGGCCGAGCCGAGGATGAAGTACATGACGACCATCTGGACGAGCACGGCGTCCAGCGGCGGCACGCCAGCGAGGATGAGGCCGGTCATCGCCCCCGGGAGGAAGACGATCCCGACCGCCTTCGTCGTCTCGATCTGGGGGATCAGCGCCGTGCGCAGGGCCTCGCGAGCGTAGGGGCGGACCGCGTCGGGCGCGGTGATGCCCAGCGCGAGGCGCCCCTCGATCTCGCGCCGGCGGGTGCGCACCTCGTCGGTCATCCGCCGCGAGACCAGCACCGCCGCGGTCATCGCGTTGCCGACGACCATGCCCGAGATCGGGATGAGCGCGCGCCCCTCGAGCGGGAACACGCCCAGGCCGAACAGCACGCCGAGCGTGACGAGCAGCGCGGCGGCGAACGCGAGCAGGGCCAGCGTGAAGATCCCCGGGATCTCGGGTGCCCGCCGGCGCACCACGTCGGCGGCGAAGAGCACCATCACCGCCAGCCACGCGAAGGACAGGGCGAGCGGCGTGTCCGGGTCGAGGACGAAGGCGAGCGCCGCCCCGACGACGAGCAGCTGGCCCGCGGCCCGCGCCGCCGCCCACACGACGCTGCCCTCGAGCCCGAGCCGCTGCCAGCGCGACAGGACGACGGCGACGACGATGAGGATCAGCGAGCAGGCAACCCCGACCGCGCCGACGGACGCGGCGTCGGCGACCTTCGCCGCGGCGATCCCGGTCACGGGGTGCCCGCCTGGCGAACGGCCGGGTCCACGGTGCTCCCCGGCGCCTCGCCGGCCTCGGCTGCATCGCGGGTCGTCGTCCCCGCGCCGGCCTCCGCCTCGAGCCGCCCCCCGGCGAGGGTGAGGACGCGGTCGGCGAGGCGCGCGGCCTGCTCGGCCAGGTGCGTGACCCACACGACGTCCAGGCCCTCGCCGGCCAGACGGCGGACGAGCGCCTCGATCGTGGCTGCGCGGTCGGGATCGAGCGCCGAGGTCGGCTCGTCGGCGAGCAGCACCTCCGGTCCGGTCGCCAGCGCCCGGGCGATGCACGCCCGCTGCGCCTCGCCCCCAGACAGGCCGCTGGTCTCGCGATCCGCGAAGTCCGGATCAAGGCCGACCCGTTGCAGCAGGGCCGCCACACCGGCCCCGTCGAGCGACGGATCGGCGAGCCGCAGGTCGGCGGCGACCGTGGCCGCGAGCATCACCGGCGCCTGGAAGACCATGCCGACCCGGCGGCGCAGCGCGAGCGGGTCCAGCGCCGCCACGTCGTCGCCGTGGAAGCGCACGACGCCGGCATCGGGAACGGCCAGGCGGTTGCAGAGGCGCAGGAGCGTGGTCTTCCCGGCGCCGGACGGTCCGCGCACGACCGTGATGCCGCCCGCGGGAATGGCGCCGTCGAGGGGTCCGAGGATCGCCGTCCCGTCCGGCGCCCGCACCACGACCGCCTCGAAGGCGAAGAGCGGCGGGCCAGCGGCGGTCATGGCGAGGCCGGGGTGAAGCCGGCGGCGGTCATGGCGAGGCCGGGGTGACGCCGGCGGCGGTCACGACGACGCCGGCGCGGAGTCGGCGGCTGCCGGCCCGGCGGGCGCCGCCGGATCGCCCGGACGCACGGGCGCGGCATCGTCGCCGGCACCGGCCGGCACCTCGACGCCGAGCGATCGCAGGCGTCGCCAGAGCACCGCGTCGATCCGCTCGGCGGTCATCGCCAGCGCCCACGCGCGCACGTCCAGGTGCGGAGCGACCCGTGTGCCCCGCTCGGCGCGCAGCGCCGCCACCCACGCGGCGGCGTCGTCGGCCCGCACCACCGCCTCGCGGTAGGTCATGACGCCGGAGAGCATCGGGGTGACCGTGCGCCGTCCCAGGCGCGCCGCCTTGAGGATCCGGTTGGGGATCCCGGCGTCGTTGAACGGGTCGACCTTGAACGGCAGCACGCCGGCGTCGGCGCAGAGGATCAGCCGCGCCGCCTCATCGGCCGGCCGGTAGCCGAGCCACACGAGGTTGGCGAGGTCGCGGCAGGCCGCGTAGTCCGGATCGTCCTTCACCTGGTCCTCGGCGACCGATCCGATCATCAGCACGACGAGCTCGGGCATGCGCTCGACGATCTCGCGCAGCAGGCGCCAGTCGTAGCGCCAGCCGACGTGGCCCAGGGCGACGGCGACCACGGTGCCGGTCGGGTCGGGCGCGGGAAAGGAGTCGGCGGCCGACGGAGCCAGGTGCACGACGTGGCCGCGCTCCTGCTCGAGGTCGACGAGCGTTTCGGTCACGGCGAAGGTCAGCGCGGAGCGTTCGAGCGCGAGGTCGTGCCACAGCCGCAGGCGCTCGCGCTGCGCCGCGGTGGCATCGTAGGCGTGCTCGTAGCGGTCCCAGAGCATGTACCAGAGCTCCGCGCCGTGCCGGGCCGCGAGCGCCCGGGCGAGCGGGTACTGGAACGGATGGAACATGGCGATCGCCTTCGGGGCGCCGGGCAGCTTCAGCCGCTTGGCCTGCCGGCCGGCGAGGCCCTCGGCCAGCCAGATCGGCATCCGCCCGAACGCACCGTAGGGCATCCGGGCCGGCTCGATCGCGTGCACGGCCGGCGAACGCAGCAGGTCCATCGCCTGGTCGTATTGGATGAAGCCCTCCAGCGTGCGCGGGAGGAGCAGATAGGCGGTCGGCACCGCGCGCGGGTCGGCCATCGACCACACGCTATACCGTGATCCGCTCGTGTACGGCTACCTGAAGCGGCTGCTCACGACCGGCGCGGCCTACCAGGTCGCCGAGGCGGTGGCCAAGGTCATCGCGCTCCTCCTGCTGCCGGTCTACACCCGGTACCTCTCCGATGCCGACTACGGCACCGCGGACCTGCTGCTCACGCTGGTGATCCTCGTGAGCATCATCGCTCGCCTCGGCATCGTCGAGGCCTTCCTGCGCTACTACTTCATCGACGACGATCCCGACCGGCGCGACCGGATCGCCCGTGCCGCGACGGGGATCGTCCTGCTCACGACCTCGGTGCTCGCGCTCGCCTCCGCCGCGCTCGCCGACCCGCTCTCGAAGCTCGTGCTCGGGGAGACCGATCGGTCGCTCTGGTACATCACGACGCTCGGCCTGTGGGCGTTCACGAACCTCGAGATGGCCTACGCGCTGCTGCGTGTCGACGAGCTGACGCGCCTTTACGTCCGGGCCTCGCTCACGAACGTCGCGATCACCGTGGCGCTGAGCGTCTACCTCGTCGTGGTGCGCGAGGAGGGGGCGAAGGGCCTGCTGCTCGGCAACTTCGTCGCCTCGACCGTCGTGCTGCTCGGCCTCTGGTGGCGCCTGCGGGCGCGGATCCGCATCGGCATCCACCACCGCCTCGAGCTGACCCCGATGCTGCGCTTCGGCCTGCCGACCGTGCCGGCGGAGATCTCCGTGTTCGCGCTGAACCTGATCGACCGGCTGTACCTCTACCGCGTCGAGAGCCCGGGGCAGGCGGGCCTCTACTCGCTGGCGGTCAAGCTGGCCGCGGTGGTGATCTTCGCGACGCGCGCGTTCCAGTACGCCTGGCCGCCGCTTGCCTACTCGATCGAGGACGACGAGGAGGCCGGCCGCGTCTACGCGATGGTGACGACGTACTACGTGCTGCTCACCGGGCTGATCGTGGCCGGCCTCACGCTCCTCGGCCGCTGGGCGATCCGGCTGCTGGCGACGCCGGAGTTCTACGGCGCGTTCCCGGCCCTGCCCTGGGTCTCGCTCGGGTGGGCGATGTACGGCCTCTTCCTCGTCTTCGTGGTGATCGCCGGTCGCGCCCACGTGACCACGCGCAACTTCCCCGCGGCGGCGGCCGGCCTGGCGGCAAACGTGCTGCTGCTGCTGGTCCTCGTCGGACCGCTCGGGATCGCGGGCGCCGGCATCGCGCTCGTCGGCGCCTACGTCGTGATGCTCGGCCTCATGTACCTGTTCACCCGCCGCCTCTTCACCGTGGGCTTCCAGTGGCTGCGCCTGGCCCAGCTCCTCGTGGTGATCGGCGGCCTCACCGTCGCCGGCGAGCTGCTGCTCCCGACCGAGGGCCTGTGGCCGTTCCTGGCCCGGACCGCCGTGCTGGCGGCGATCCCGCTCGTGCTCGTCGCGACGCGGTTCTTCCGGCCGGAGGAGATCGCCCGCGGCCGCCAGCTGCTCGCGCGGCTGCGCCGCACGCCCGCGGACGACACGCTCGCCGTCGGCCCGCGGACGGAGGTGTGAGGCATGGCCGGCGCCCCGCGCATCCAGATGCTCGATCCCTCGGCGTTCACGCCGCCCTACGACCACGCCCTGTGCGCGGCGCTCGCCGCGGCGGGCGCCGACGTCGAGCTCGTCACGAGCCGCTTCGCCTACGGCGCCGTGCCCGCGCCCGCGGGCTACCGCGTGCGCGAGTCGTTCTACCGCTGGGCGCCCGGCGCGCCGGGGTCGCGCGTGCGAATGGCCGCCAAGCTGGTCCAGCACGTCCCCGACATGCTGGCCTGGCGGCGCCACGCCCGCGCGGCCGACCTCGTGCACTTCCAGTGGCTCACGGTCCAGCCGGTCGACTGGCGGCTGCTGCCCCGCCGGCGGGCCGCCGGCGGCGCGCGGCCGCTCGTGCTCACCGCCCACGACGTGCTGCCCCGCGAGCCCCGCCCCGGCCAGCTCGCCGCCCAGCGCCGGCTCTACGGCCGGGTGGACGCGGTCGTCGTGCACTCCGGCCACGGCCGCGACCGACTCGTCGAAGCGCTCGGCGTCCCGCCCGAACGGGTGCGGGTGATCCCGCACGGCGCCTTCACGCACCTCGCCGCCCAGGCCGACGGCCAGCCGCTGCCGCCGGAGCTGGCCACGGTGGACGTCCCGGTCGTCCTGTGCTTCGGGCTCATGCGCCCGTACAAGGGGATCGACGTGCTGCTGCAGGCGTGGCGGGGCATCACGGACGCCGAGCTGTGGATCGTCGGGATGCCGCGCATGGACCTCGGCCCCCTGCGGGCCGCCGCGCCGCCGGGCGTGCGGTTCGTGCCGCGCTTCGTCGGTGACGCCGAGCTGCCTGCGTTCTTCCGCCGCGCGGACCTCGTCGTCCTGCCCTACCGCGAGATCGATCAGTCCGGCGTGCTCTTCACCGCGCTGGCGTTCGGCGCGCCGCTGCTGCTGACGGACGTCGGCGGGTTTCCGGAGGTCGCCGCGACCGGGGCGGCCGAGCTCGTGCCGGTCGGGGATCCCGCGGCGCTGCACGCCGCGCTGGCCGCGCTGCTGGCCGATCCGGAGCGGCGGGCCGGGCTCGCCGCGGCGGCCCGGTCCGCCGCCGCCGGGCCGTACGCCTGGGACGCGATCGCCGGGGCGCACCTGGCGCTCTACGCCGAGCTCCTGCGCTGAGCGTCCGTCGCACGAGCGCGGAGCCGAGCGGCTCCGGGTCGCGCGGCGGACCCGAGCGGCTCCGGGTCGCGCGGCGGACCCGAGCGGCTCCGGGTCGCGCGGCGGA
>CAZEKK010000078.1:0-4419 GCA_964512905.1 uncultured Solirubrobacteraceae bacterium | reverse complement strand
CCCGGCGGCGCAGGTCTGGCGGCGCAGGCCGGCCGGTCGCCGCGCTTGCCCGGGGTGGCATCATCGCGTCCGTGACCCCCGGCCAGCAGGACCTCGCCCGCGCCGCCGCCGACCTCGCCGCGCGCATCCCGCCCCCCCTGGCGCCGCTGGCCCGGATGGCGTACGGGTACCGCTGGTCCTGGATGCCCGGCGGCGACGAGCTGTTCGCCGCGATCGAGCCGCGCCGCTGGGAGCTGTGCGGCCACAACCCCGTGCGGCTGCTGCAGGAGGCCTCCTGGCGCGCGCTCGAGCGCGCCGCGGGCGACGAGGAGCTCCTCGGCCGCGCGGCGGCGCTCGAAGCGGCCATTCGCGCCGATGCCGACCGTCCTGCGGGCTCGGCCGAGGTTGCGGCAGACCGTCCCGTCGCGTTCGTCTGCGCCGAGTTCGGGGTCCACCGGTCGCTGCCGATCTACTCCGGCGGCCTCGGCGTGCTGGCCGGCGACATGCTCAAGCAGGCCTCAGACGACGCCGTCCCGCTCGTCGGCGTCGGCCTGATGTACCACCAGGGCTACTTCCGCCAGCGGATCGACGCGGTCGGGCGCCAGCACGAGTACTGGCTGCCGACCGACCCCGAGCGGCTTCCGGCGGCGCTCGTCACGGGCGCGGACGGACGGCCGCTCACGATCCGCGTCCCCGTGAGCCAGGACGAGATCGTCGCGCAGATCTGGCGCGTCGACGTCGGCCGCGTGCCGCTCTTCCTGCTCGACGCCGACCGGCCGGAGAATTCGCAGGTCGCGCGCTGGACGAGCGGGCGCCTGTACGTCGGCGACCCGCAGATCCGGCTCGCCCAGTACGCGCTGCTCGGCGTCGGGTCCATCCGCGCGCTCGACGCGCTGGGCATCGAGCCCGGACTCGTGCACCTCAACGAGGGCCACGGCGCGCTCGCGGCGCTCGAGCTCGCCAAGGAGCAGATCGGCGGGGGCGTCCCGCTCGATCACGCCATCGCCGAGGTGCGCGAGCGCGTGGCGTTCACGACGCACACCCCGGTGCCGGCGGGCAACGACACCTACCCGGCCGGCCGCGCCCTCGGAGCCCTGGGCGCCTACGCGCGCGAGATCGGGCTCGAGGACGAGGAGCTCATGCGCCTCGGGCGCACCGACCCGCTCGACCTCGAGGAGGACTTCGGCATCACGCAGCTCGCGCTGCGCACCAGCCGCTCCGCCAACGCCGTCAGCCGCCGCCACGGGCGGGTCTCCCGCGAGATGTGGCGGGCGCTCTGGCCCGGCCGCGCCGTCGACGGCGTGCCGATCACGCACGTGACCAACGGCGTGCACCTGCCAACGTGGGCCGGTCCCGCGATGCGCGAGCTGCTCGACCGCCACCTCGGCCCCCAGTGGCCGGCGCGCGCGGCCGACCCCGCCACCTGGGCGGCGATCGCCGCCGTGCCGGCGCGCGAGCTCTGGGACGTGCGCGAGCGCCAGCGCGCCGCGCTCGTCGCCCACGTGCGCGAGCGCAGCGTCGCGGAGCGTTTGGGCCGCGGCGAGGAGCGTGCCTACGTCGACGCGGCGGCGCGGGTCTTCGACCCGCACGTGCTGACGATCGGGTTCGCCCGGCGCCTCGCGACCTACAAGCGCCTCGACCTCCTCGTGCGAGACCCCAGGCGCGGGCTGCGGCTCGTCACGGGCAAGCGGCCGGTGCAGTTCGTGCTCGCCGGCAAGGCGCACCCCAATGACGACGCCGGGAAGGAGCTGGTGCAGCGGCTGTTCGCGAACCGTGCCACGGGCGACCCCGGCGCCCGCGTCGTCTTCCTCGAGGACTACGACATGGCGCTTGCCGCGCGGCTCGTCCAAGGCTGCGACGTGTGGCTGAACCTGCCCCGGCCGCCGCTGGAGGCCAGCGGCACGAGCGGCATGAAGTCAGCGGCCAACGGCGGGCTGCAGCTCAGCGTCCTCGACGGGTGGTGGGCCGAGGGCTATGACCCCGAGCGCGGCTGGGCGCTGAGCGGCGACGTGGACGACGACCCCGCGGCCCAGGACGCCCGCGACGTCGCCGAGCTCTTCCGGCTCCTCGAGGAGGACGTCCTGCCCGCCTTCTACGAGCGCGACGACGACGGGCTGCCCCAGGCGTGGCTCGCGAAGGTCCGCGCCTCGGTTGCGGCGCTCGCGCCCGAGTTCAGCGCCGAGCGGATGCTGGCCGACTACGGACGGAAGGTGTACGGGCCGCCGGCGTGAGGGCGAGGAGCTCGCCGTAGGCGGCGCGCGTCTGCGTGGCGACGTCCGTCCAGTCGAAGCGCAGCACGTGCTCGGAGGCCTCGGTGACGAGGCGTTCGCGCAGGGGCTCGTCGGTGAGCATCCGCTCGATCATGACGCCGAGGTGCTCCGCGTCGCCGCCGTTGAAGCGCAGCCCGACCCGCTCGCCTTCGGGCACGACCTCGCGCAGGCCGCCGGTGTCGGCGACGATGCACGGGCAGCCGCTCGCCATCGCCTCGAGCGCGACCAGGCCGAAGGGCTCGTAGAGGCTCGGCACGACGCACAGGTCGGCGATGCGGTACAGCGAGTGCAGGACGTCGTCGCCGATCCAGCCCAGGAACGTGCCGCGGTCCGCGATCCCCAGGTCGCGCGCCTGCGCCCTGAGCTGCTCCTCGTGCGGGCCCGACCCGGCGACGAGGAAGCGCACGCCGGGCAGGTCCTCCATGATGGGCTCCATCGCCTCGAGCGCGAGCTGGAAGCCCTTCTCGTAGACGAGCCGCCCGACGAGCAGCACGAGCTCCTCGTCCGGCGCCGCGAAGCGCGCCCGCAGCGCGGCGAGGTTCTCGACCGGCTGCAGGTCGAGCGGGTCGATGCCGTTGGGGATCACGCGGACCTGGCCCGGCTCGACGCCGAAGATGTCGCAGACGTGCTCGCGCATGTAGTGCGAGCAGACGATGACGCGGTCGGCGCGGCGCGCCATCCAGGACTCGACGCCGTGGATGTGCGTCTGCGGGAAGCGCTGGACGTGGCCGTTGTGCCGCCCCCACTCGGTCGCGTGGATCGTCGTGACGTAGGGGATCCCGAGGTCGCCGGCGAGCATGCCGGCCGCCGGCGCGACGATCCAGTCGTGGCCGTGCACGAGGTCGTAGGAGCGCCGCCGCGCCTGCCGGTGCGCCGCGGCGAGGAGGTGGTCGTTCATCTGCTCGACCCAGCGCACGAACGCGCCCAGCTCCTTCGGGGCGGGCGGCTCGGGGACCCGGATCACGCGCACCCCCTCGCGGACCTCCTGCGTGGGGGCGCCCGGACGCCCGCGGGTGACGACGTCGACCTGCACGCCTTGGCGCACGAGCTCCTCGGAGAGCTTGCGGACGTGGCGCGCGAGGCCGCCCTCGACGATGGGAGGGTACTCCCAGGAGAGCAAGAGGATGCGGCGGTTCACGGCCCCTGAGGCTACCGGGCGCGCGGCGTGCGCCCGGTCACGAGATCCGGCGCAGGAGCATCATCGAGCGCGGTCCGACGTGGACGTCGGACCGCGCGTCGTGGTGGCCCGAGCCTGCGGGCAGGTTGGGGTTGTTCGTGCACAGCTCGAGCGTCCAGCGCACGCCGAAGCGGCGCGCGGGCAGCTGGAAGGTCACGTACCGATGCCCGCCGTTGATCAGCAGGAGGAACGAGTCGTCGAGGATCTCGTGGCCGTGCTCGGTGACGTCGGCGATCTCCTGGCCGTTGAGGAACACGCCGACGACGTGGTCGTCCGCCTCCCAGTCGCGGCGGGTCATCCGCCGCCCGTCGGTGCGGAACCACCACACATCCGGCAGCCCCGAGCCGTTGACCTGCGCCCCACGCAGGAACTGGCCGCGGCGGAACACGGGGTGGCGGTTGCGCACGTCGATCAGGCGGCGCACGAACTCCAGGTGGTCGCGCTGGTCGTCGTCCCACTCCCAGTGAAACCAGGACAGCTCGTTGTCCTGGCACCAGGCGTTGTTGTTCCCGCCCTGCGTGCGCAGGACCTCGTCGCCGCCGAGCAGCATCGGCACGCCCTGGGAGAGGAACAGCGTGGTGAGGAAGTTGCGCTGCTGGCGCGCCCGCAGGCGGTTGATCTTGCGGTCGTCCGTCTCGCCCTCGGCGCCGCAGTTCCACGAGCGGTTGTCGTCGGTGCCGTCCCGGCCGTCCTCGAGGTTGGCCTCGTTGTGCTTCTCGTTGTAGGAGACGAGGTCGCGCAGCGTGAAGCCGTCGTGCGCGGTCACCAAGTTGATCGAGGCGAACGGGGCGCGCCCGTCGGACTCGTACAGGTCGCTCGAGCCGGTGAACCGCGAGGCGAGCGCGGCGACCGGGGCGTGCGCGCGCCAGAAGTCGCGCACGACGTCGCGGTAGATGCCATTCCACTCGCTCCAGAGCACCGGGAAGTTGCCGACCTGGTAGCCGCCGGGCCCGACGTCCCACGGCTCGGCGATGAGCTTGACCTGGGAGAGCA
>CAZEKK010000077.1:4605-10179 GCA_964512905.1 uncultured Solirubrobacteraceae bacterium | reverse complement strand
CCTACGGGCAGCTCCTGGCGCTGTCGGTCTACCAGCGCTATCTCGAGGAGGGCGAGCCGTTCGTGCCGCGCTACGTGGAGCTGCTCAGCGCCGGCGGCTCCCTGCCGCCCGAGGACCTCGGGGCACTCGTCGGCATCGATCTCGCCGACCCCGGCTTCTGGGACTCCGGGCTGGCCCTCGTCGACCGCCAGCTCGGCGACGCCGAGGCGGCGGCGCGCGAGGCGGGGCGCATCTAGCGGCAGCGGCGGCTCCGTAGTCCGCCGCGTCCGGCCAACGTCCGAGTACCGTCGAACCGGTCGCAGCGACGGCGTAGCGTGCGGGGCGTGCGCCCCATCGTGTCCGTGCTGCCGTTGCTGGCCGTGGCCCTCGCGACGGCGGCTCCGGCCAGCGCCGCCACGACCACCTACGGCGGCTCGACGAAGCTCGGGGATGCGATCGCGCTCACGGCGGACGCCAAGGGCCGCAGCATCTCGCGGGCGGTCATCGCCTTCCGGGCGCCGTGCGACAGCGGCCAGCGCTACGCCTTCCACGCCGTCGTCCCGGTAACCCGGGCGCCGGGCGGCCACGCGCCCGCCCGGGCGAGCGGCGGCGCGTTCCCGCTCAACCGCATCGTCACGAGCCGCAACGGCGGGGGCCGGGTGACCGGCGTCTACGTCGCCGCGACCCGCACCGACGCCGGTTCGGCCATCCTGCGCATGGACTTCTCCGCCCGGCTGACGCGGACGGGCGCCCGGGGCACGATCTCGGTCCTGATCATCGAGTGGGACAAGCCCGGGGCGCTCCCGGGATTCGAGCCGCCGGGCGCGAAGGTCGTCGACAGATGCCGCACGGGGTCGGTCGCGTGGACGGCGGCGCACCGCCCCGGCCGCGTGTACGGCGGCTCGACGTCGCAGGGCGAGCCGCTCGTCCTGATTCTCAACGCGCGCCGGACGGCGGTCTCGTCGGCCGGAGTGGGCTGGCACGCGTCGTGCACGCCGAGCGGATTCGTCGACTTCCCGGACGCGCTCCGCAACTTCCCGCTGCGCCGCGGCCGGTTCGGCGACACCTTCACCTGGCGGCCGCGCGGCGCGACGATCGCGTACGCGTTCTCTGGGACGGTCGCCCGCCGGTCGGCGTCCGGCCGCCTCGACGTGCGCGTCCGGTCCGACGACGGACGCACCTGCAGGACGGGCCGGCTCACCTGGTCGGCGGCGAGCCGCTGAGGCGGCTCCGCGCCAGGGCCCGTCGCGGCGCCGATGCGCCGGCGACCGCCGCGCCGGCCCGCCGGGCGGTCGCTGCGTCGGCTCGCTGGGCGGTCGCCGCCCCGTCCCGCCACGGGTAGGTTTGGCGCCTGACCCCGCCCGAACCGCTCGAGCCGATCCTCGCGCAGGCGCCGTTCTTCCGCGACGTGCCGGCCGCCGCGCGGGCCCGGCTGGCTGCCGGCGCCGAGCCGGTCGCGGTCGCGGCCGGGAGCTGGCTCTTCCGGCAGGGCGAAGCGGGCGATGCGCTCTACGTCGTCCGGGCCGGGCGGCTCGAGGCGGTCGTCGAGCGGCCCGGGCCGGCCCGGATCGTGCGCGAGCTCGGGCGGGCCGACGTCGTCGGCGAGCTGGCGCTGCTGACCGGCGATCCGCGGTCGGCCTCGATCCGTGCGGTGCGCGACGCCGCGCTGGTGCGCATTCCGCGTGGCGCCGTCCTCGCCGCGCTGCGCGCCGAGCCGGGGCTGGCGTCCGCGATGCTGGCCCTGCTCGGGCGCCAGCTTGCGGCCAGCGGCGCGCTCGCGCCGCCCGCCCGGCGGGCGGCGGCGTTCGCCGTGGTGGCAGCGGCGCCGGACGCGCCCGTCGCCGCGGTGGCCGGCGCGCTGCGCGACGCGTTCGCGGGGTGGGGTCCGGTGACGGCGCTGGAGGCGGGCGATGCCGCCGATGCCGCGACGGCGCTGGACGCCGCCGAGGCGGCGGGGAACCGCGTCCTGCTCGTCGCCGGCGGCGATCCGGCCGGGGCGTGGCCGGCGTTCTGCGTGCGCCAGGCCGATCGCGCGCTCGTCCTGGCGACCGCCGGCCGGCCGCCGGGCGGCCTCCCGCCGGCGCTGCGCGGTCGCGACCTGGGCCTCTGCTTCCCGCCGCACGCGACCGACGCGGCGCCGTGGCTGGATGCCCTCGCGCCACGCGCCCGGCACGTCCTGCGCCCGGGTCCGTCGCTGGCCGCCGACGCCGCCCGGGCGGCGCGCCGCCTCGCAGGTCGCTCGGTCGGCGTGGTCCTGTCCGGCGGCGGCGCCCGCGGACTGGCCCACCTCGGCGTCCTCGCCGCGCTGGCCGAGGCGGGCGTCGTGGTCGACCGCATCGGCGGGACCAGCATGGGCGCCTTCGTGGCCGGGCTGGCCGCGTGCGGGCTGGGCGGCGCCGACGTCTGCCGGCGGGAGTTCGTCGAGGCCAGCCCGTTCCGCGGCTACGGCGTGCCGCGCGCGGCGCTCCTGCGGCCGGGGCCGGTCGAGGCGATGCTCACGCGGGTGTTCGGGGCGCGCGCGTTCGAGGAGTGCGCGATCGACGCCTTCGCCGTCAGCGCCGACCTCGTCGCCGCCGAGGTGGTCGCCCACCGCACGGGGGCGATCCGCGCGGCGGTCCGGGCGAGCATGAGCGTGCCCGGCTGGCTGCCGCCCGTGCCGGACGGCCGCCGCCTGCTCGTGGTCGGCGGCGTGCTCGACAACCTGCCGGTCGACGTGATGGCGGCCACCGGCGAGGGGCCGATCGTCGCCGTCGACGTCATGGGGCGCACCCTGGCGGACCCGGCGCGCGTGCCCGCGCGGCTCCCGAGCGCCGTCGACACGGTGGCGCGGGCCACC
Organism: uncultured Solirubrobacteraceae bacterium; assembly: GCA_964512905.1. Classification (GTDB taxonomy): domain Bacteria; phylum Actinomycetota; class Thermoleophilia; order Solirubrobacterales; family Solirubrobacteraceae; genus CANJIV01. Next base: position 7,364 of record CAZEKK010000077.1, on the reverse strand, counting down.
GTGCTGGGAAGCTGGCGCGCCGCGACCGAGAACCGGGCGGCGGCGGATCTCGTCATCGCACCGGGCCTCGGGGACGCCGGAATCCGTGACTGGGCCCGCATGGACGCGCTCGTGGCCGCGGGCCGCCGCGCCGCCTGCGACGCGCTCGCGACCGCGCCGGATACCCTCGCGCCGTGACCGACCTGAGCCGCCGTGACCTGCTCGCCGCCGCCGCCGGCCTGTCGGCGGCAGCCGCGCTCGGTCCGTGGGAGCTGGCCAGCGCGGCCGGCAGCCCGCCGGTGCGGGCGCTGGCCCGCGAATGCCGGGGGCCGGTCCTGACGCCGGCGAGCGCCGGGTGGTCGCGGGCGCGGCAGGTGTTCAACGCGCGCTACAACCCGACGAATCCGGCGGCGGTCCTCTTCGCCGAGGGCGTGCGCGACGTCCAGGCCGCCGTGCGCTGGGCCACGCGCTACGGCGTGCGCATCACCGCCCGGTCGGGGGGCCACAGCTACGCCGGCTACTCCGTGGTCACGGGCGGGCTGGTCGTGGATCTCAGCCGCCTGTCGCGGATCACGGTCAACCGTGCGGCGGGCACGGTCGACGTCGAGGCCGGGGTTCGCCTCATGAAGCTGTACGCAACGCTGTCCCCGCGGGGCCTGACGGTCCCAGGCGGCTCGTGCGCGAGCGTCGGCGTGGGAGGCCTGGCCCTGGGCGGCGGCGTCGGGCTCGCCGGACGCAAGTTCGGGCTCACGGCGGACAACATCGTCGAGATGACGTGCGTGACCGCCGACGGCCGCGCCCGCACCGTCAACTCCCGCTCGAATCCCGACCTCTTCTGGGCGCTGCGCGGCGGCGGGGGCGGCAACTTCGGGATCGTCACCCGGTTCACCTTCCGCACCCATCCGGTGACCTCCGCCTGGTTCTTCCTCGTCTCGTTCCCGTGGTCGGAGGCCGTCGGCGCGTTCGGCGCCTGGCAGGAGCTGGCTCCGTTCGCGCCCGACGATCTCTACGCGCTGTGCACGTTCCAGACCGACGGCGCGACACCGCAGGCCTTCGCGTTCGGCCAGTACTTCGGATCCGGATCGCAGCTCGACGCGCTGCTGCGCCCGCTGACCCAGGCCGGCGGGTCGATCCAGAAGGGCCGCCTGCCCTACCAGCAGCTGATGCTGCGCTGGGCGGGGTGCACCGGCCTGAGCGTCTCGCGCTGCCTCGCCACACAGACGCCGCAGCGCTTCGCAGCGAAGTCGGACTACGTGGCCGCGGCGATTCCGCGGGCGGGGCGGCAGGTGATGAAGGAGTGGATCGAGGCCCGCAACGCCTCGCCGCGGCTGGGGTCGGGGGCGATCATCGCCGACGCCTACGGCGGCGCAATCAACCGGGTCAAGCCGTCCGCGACCGCCTTCGTGCACCGCAACCAGCGCTTCTCCTTCCAGTACTTCAGCGCGTTCTCGCCCGGCGCCACGCGCGCGACCGACGCGTGGATGAACGGCCTGCACGCGGCGATGCGCCCATACGTGTCGGGCTTCGCCTACCAGAACTACATCGACCCTGGGCTCGCGACCTGGAAGCGCGCCTACTACGGGTCCAACTACGCCCGGCTGGTCGACGTCAAGACGAAGTACGACCCCGGCTTCCTGTTCCGCTTCCGGCAGGCCATTCCGCCGCGCTGAGCGGCCCGGAGGTCCGCGCGCCGGGGAGGGGCCGCCATCGGCGCGGCCCTCCCCCGGCTCGGGTCCTCACGGACGCGGGCGCCGGCGCGAGGGGCGCCGGATGCGGCCGGTCGGCGCGGCCGGCCCGGCCGGCGCCCCCGGGGGGTCGTCGCCGACGAAGGCGCTCAGCTGGATCAGCTCGCCGTCGTGGAGCAGGGCGCTGCCGGCGACCCCGCCGAGGTCGAAGTCGGCGTCGGCCCCGAGGCCGACGCCCGGCCGCGACCGGGCTGGCGCGTCGCAGACGAGGCGCACGAGGCCCTCGGCCTCGGCCTGGCTGGGCGGCGTGGTCTCTGCGGCGCGGGCTCCCTCGGCGGCGAGCGCGTCGAGGGCGTAGCCCTGGACGAGCGGGCCGTGCAGGGCGGCGAAGACGTCGGCGCGGCTGACGTGGTCCAGCACGGCGAACCGGCCGCCCACTGCCACGAGCGCGCCGATCTGCCCGTCGCGCAGGCGCACGGCGTGCGCGAGCCGGTCCAGGTCCGACCGCCGGCGCTCGAAGACGTCGTGCATCGCGCCGGTGGGCGAGGCGACCGCAAGGGCCGCGGCGCGGTCGGCGACGGCGCTCCAGACCATGCCCTGGTCGGCGCTGGGGCGCGCGCCGGCCGCCGCCGCGCGGCGCTTGCTCGTGTTCTTGTGCCGCCGGAGGTCGGGGTGGGCCGCCTGGGGCGCGGGCGCGAAGCTCTCGCGGTGGCGCGCTCCGTCCCAGCGGCCGGCCTCCACGCAGCTCACGGGCACGTCGAGGGTGCTGCGCGCCGGCACGAGGACGGTGTGGTCGAAGGTGCGGTTCTGCTGGGCGCCGAGGACCTCCTCGCCCTCGTAGACCAGCACGGCGACGTCGGCAGGGTTGTGCACGGTCAGCGTCTGAACCGCGGCTCCCGCGCCGACCTCCTTGATGGACGCGCCCACGGCGCGGCCTTGGGCGAACGACACGTACGGCAGGTGCGGATCGGGGCCGAACAGCGGGAAGACGGCAAGGGCGCCGGCCACGTCGGGCTCGCCGAGGCGCAGCGGCGCGGCGAGGTGATCGCCGAGCGTCCGGGCGCGGGGTGGGGTGCTCTCCAGGGTGCTCATGGC
>CAZEKK010000077.1:0-4505 GCA_964512905.1 uncultured Solirubrobacteraceae bacterium | reverse complement strand
GCCGCCGCGGGGCCGCCGCGCGCCCCGCGTGCGGCCCGCTCCGCCGCGTCGCGCAGACTACGCCGGTGCGTGCGTGCGCTCGCGGGCGACCATGTCCGCTTCCCCGCCGGCCCCGACCGCCGCCGAGGCTGCGGCGCCACGTTCGCGGACCTCCTGCGCGGCCAGGCGGTCGGCCTCCGGAACCACGGCGAGGGTCTCGCGGTCGGTGAGCGCCGTGTTGAGCAGGCCCCGGACCAGCAGGACCCCGCGCAGCCATCCGGGCGTGAGCACGCGGCGCCGGCGGTGCTCGATGCCGTCGACCGTCGCGGCCACCGCAGCGGACAGGGGGTAGGTCTTCCCGAGCGGGCCCTTGAGGCTGCTCCGCATCAGCGCGCCGAGCCGCGTGCGGTCGGCGCCTTGGACGAGGTCGGTGTCGATCCAGTGGTAGTAGGCGCAGCCGACGTCGACGCCCAAGTGCGCGACCTCCCCGCGCACGGCGTTGGTGAAGGCCTCGCAGCCGGCCTTCGACGCCGCGTAGGGCGCCATGCCGGGCGAGTGGACGGCCGCCGCAACCGAGGCGACGTTCAGAAGGTAGCCGCGGCGATCCAGCAGCGCCGGGAGGACGGCGCGGGTCGTGCGCATGACGCCGAGCAGGTTGACCTCGATCACGCGGTCGGCAGCGGCGGCGTCCATGGTGCGGGTGAAGCCGGCCGAGCCGATCCCCGCGTTCGCCATCGCGATGTCGATACCGCCGAAGCGGTCGACGGTCGCCTCGACCGCGGCCGCCAGCGCGCCCTCGTCGGTCACGTCGCATTCGATCGCAAGCGCCTCCGGACCGCAGGCGGACGCGACCGCCGCGAGTTCGTCGGCCTCGAGGCCGACGCAGGCGATCTTCACGCCGCGAGCGGCGAGGGCCCGGGCCGTGCCGGCGCCGATGCCGCGCGCCGCGCCGGTGATGAACGCGACCTTGCCGGGAAGGGGCTGGGGAGTCTCGGCCATCGGTCTGTCCTCTCGGTCGGGTTGGTGACGGCTCGTCCGCGCGGCGGCGGCGTCGGCGTCGGCTGGAATGATCCTCGCATGAGTCCGGAGTTCCCGAACGCCCGGGACGAGACGCCGATCGAGCGGGCCGACCGGAACCTCAGCGAACTGCTCGGCGAGCTGCGCATCGCCCTGCCCGGCGTCCAGGTCCTCTTCGCCTTCCTGCTCACGCTCCCGTTCACCGCCCGCTTCGACCGTGTCAATGCGTTCGAGCGCAACATCTACTTCGTCTCCCTGCTGCTGGCGGCGCTCGGCACCGTCCTCTTCATCGCACCGACGGCCTACCATCGGCTCATCTTCCGCATGGACGACAAGGAGCACCTCGTCCAGGTCACCAACGGCTTGGCGATCGCCGGCCTGGCCTGCCTGGCGATGTCGATGACCGGCGTGATCATGCTCATCAGCGACGTGCTCTTCGGCGGCACGACGACCGTCCTCATGGGCGTCCTGACCGCCGCCATCTTCGCCGGCGGCTGGTACGCCATGCCGCTGTGGCGGCGGCGGCGGCGGCTCGCGGAGCTGGCGGCGCGCGAGTCCGGCAAGCGGCCGGCCTCCGGCTCGCCGCCGGACACGCCGCACTAGCCTTCCTTCACCATGAAGGGTCGCTTCGTCGTCATCCTCGTCGCCGTCACGGCGATCGCCATCGCCGCCGTGGTCGCGCTCGGGGGCAAGGACGACGGGGGCGGCAGGGGCTCGACCGGCGGCGCAGCGACGGCGCCCGAGGACGCGGTCACCGTCAGCTTCGCCTACTCGCCCGAGAAGGAGAAGCTGCTGGCACCGCTCATCCGACGCTTCAACCAGGAGGGCGTCGAGGCCGGCGGCCGGCCGGTGTTCGTGCAGGCGCAGGTCATCTCCTCGGGCGACGCGGAGGCGCGGATCGCCGCCGGGCGGCTGAAGCCCGTCGCGTGGTCGCCGGCGTCGTCGCTGTGGGGCCGCCTGCTGAACTTCCAGGCCGACCAGGACTGGGTGCCGCGCGACAACCCGTCGATCGTCCGCACGCCGCTGGTCATCGCGATGTGGGAGCCGCTGGCGCGGGCGCTCGGCTGGCCGCGCAAGCAGGTCAGCTACGCGCAGATCCTCACGCTCGCACTCGAGAAGCGCGGCTGGGCCGCGTACGGCAAGCCGCAGTTCGGCACCTTCAAGCTCGGGCACACCAACCCGGACTTCTCCACGTCGGGCCTGTCGGCGGTCGCGGCCGAGTACTACACCGCGACCGGCAAGACCGAGGGGCTCACCGTCGCCGACGTCGAGCGCCCCGCGGTGCGGACGAAGGTCAAGGCGATCGAGCGCTCGATCGTCCACTACGGCGACACGACGCTCTTCTTCGCCGATCAGCTCAGACGCTACGGGCCGGCCTACGCCTCGGCGGTCGCCATGGAGGAGGTCACGCTCGTCGACTTCAACCGCGGCCGGCGCGGGACGAAGCTCGTCGGGCTCTACCCCGCCGAAGGGACCTTCTTCTCCGACAACCCCTACATCGTGCTCGACGCACCGTGGGTCACCGCCGAGCAGAAGGCCGCGGCGACGGCGTTCGGCGACTTCCTCGCCGAGGAGGTCACGCCGCAGCGCGCGGCACAGAGCGGCTTCCGGCCCGGCGATCCCACGAAGAAGGCCGGGCCGCCGATCGACGCCGCCAACGGCGCCGATCCCAGCCAGCCGACGCGCGTGCTGTCGCTGCCCGAGCCGCGAGTCCTGGCGCGGATCAAGACCGCGTGGCGGGAGGACCGCAAGCCGGCGAACGTGATGCTCGTCGTCGACACGTCGGGATCGATGAGCGAGGAGGCCAAGCTCGACGAGGCCAAGCGGGGGCTGCAGACCTTCTTCCAGCAGCTCTCCCCGGAGGACCGCGTGGGGCTGATCTCGTTCAACGAGCGGGTCTTCCCGATCCTCCCCGTTGCGCCGTTCGGGCGGACCTCGGGCAAGCTCAAGGCGGCGGTGCGCGACCTCTTCCCCGACGGGCAGACCGCGGTCTACGACGCCACCGAGGCGGGGCTGAAGGCGGTCCAGGACCTGAAGGACCCAACGCGGATCAACGCCGTCGTCGTCCTCACCGACGGCGAGGACAACCAGAGCTCGGCATCCGCGGAGGCGCTCGTGCGACGCCTGCGCGCCCAGGCCAAGAGCGAGGGGCTCACCGTCCGCGTGTACACGATCGCCTACGGCAGCCAGGCCAACAAGGCCGTCCTCGGGGCGATCGCGTCGGCGTCGGGCGGCAAGGCCTTCGAGGGCGATCCGAACGACATCGGCGCCGTCTACCGCTCGATCTCGTCGTTCTTCTGATCGCGCCGTGGCCAAGGACCTCGTCACCCGCGACGATCTGCGCCGGGCCCTCGTCGTCAACGCGCTGACCAAGCCGGTCAACGTGCTCGTGCCCGCCGGCGTCGTCGTCGCCGGACTGCTGCTGGGGACGTGGTGGCTGTTCCTCGTGGCCGTCGCGGTCTACGCCGCGCTCGCGGCGGTCACGTTCTTCGACGAGAACGAGGCCGCGCGGGTCGGCCAGCGGGCGTACGGGGCCGGCCGCCCGGCGCTGGGGGGGCGCGACTCGGAGGCGCGGGTGAGCCCCGGGTCGCTGCCCCAGCCGATCGGGCGCGCGCTCGACGCGGCGCTGCGCAGCGAGGCGTCGATCCGGACGGCGATCGCCGACGCCGACCTGCCGTTCGCCGACGTCAGCGCCGAGGTCGACGCGCTCGTGCGCGCCATGGAGCGGATCTCCGTGCGGGCTGCCCGTGTCTACGACTACCTCGCCGCCACCGATGCGGGCGCACTCGAGCGCCGCGCCGCGCAGCTCGAGGCGGCGCCGGAAGGCGAAGGGGACGCCGATGCGCGGGCCCGCACCGTGGCGGCGCTACGCGATCAGCTCGCCAGCGTCGCGGCGCTGCGCGGCCAGCTGCAGCGCTACTACGACGAGATGGAGCACCTCGTCGTCTCGCTCAACGCCGTCAACGCCCAGGTGGTCCGGATGGGCGCCGCCGAGGAGGACGCGGCGCAGGCCGACCTCGCCGGCGAGGTCCGCGGGCTGCGCGAGTCGGTCAGCACGCTTGCCGCCGGCCTCGAGGAGGCCTACGGCGCCCGCGGCGAGCCGGCGGGATAGGACCAGTCGCAGCGGCGTCCGCGCCACCGGTCCGGCGTTCTACACTCGCTGGAATGCGTACCGCCGAACGGCGGGCGTGGCTGACCGCGATGGGGGTGGGCCTCGCCGCCGCGATCGTGAGCGTCGCCCTGCTGCGGCAGGTCGGCAACTACCCGGGCGTCGGCCCGGGCGACGTCATGGGCGCGCTGCTCGTGTTCGCGCTCACGACGTGGCTCGTCCTCCCGCGCTGGGTGGCGCCGGCGCACCGCCTCACACGGGCGATGGTGGCGTGGAGCGCGCTCATGCTGTTCTGGGCCATCGCCGAAACCGCGCACGTCTGCGGCGGCGCGGCGGGCGTGAACTGCCAGTCGACCGGCAAGCCGTTCCTGCCGTTCGCCGTGTGGGCCGTCGGCTTCGC